>CAYHBN010000007.1:0-30889 GCA_964354865.1 uncultured Candidatus Peribacteria bacterium | reverse complement strand
AACGATTCACACGCAACTTTAATCTCGGCCAATGATCCGACAGGCGTAACTCCGATACTCGATCCGCTGCGTGCAGGCTTCACAATCCCCCGCTTTGTCTTCATTTTAGTCCAAAAGTTTTTAACCACCGAGGCATCGAATTTTCCCTTCTCAATAAGCAGAGTGGGCACGGCGTCAAATCCATTTTTCTGTAGCTCGACAAACGACGCATATTTATCAAAAGCACGCTCACACGCATTCGATGATGAACCGACAAAGGGTATCTTATTTTTTTCTAAAAGTGCCTGCACTTCTCCATCTTCTCCGAACGCACCATGAATTGCCGAAAACACGATCGAGTGTTTTTTGAGCTCAGTCACAAGTTGAGTAGACGAAAGCGGTTTTGCAATCTGCTTTAATTTAAAATCAAAATCAGACGGCGTATTTGAAAAAAGCTGCGCGCGCTCAATACGATAGGCCTTTTTTTTGTAATCAAAGTAGTATGGCTGCACCATAATACCCGCGCTCGACAAATGATCTGCTAAAGATCGAGCCGAATTCAACGATATTCCACGTTCGGGCGAAGGACCTCCGCAGAGAATTGCGACAGTCAGTACACTCGTTATGTGCTTGCCTTTATTAAGTGACATTGCATAGTACAGAATAGCATTATTTTGCCAACGAGTGCATCTGAAATTTGTCTCCTCTAATAATGAATCTCACCTTCCGCGTTGGGCTTGTTTTTAGTATGCTACACGGGCTCTATGTTATCTCTCTTCAAACGTGAAAATAAAGAATCAAAAAACCACTTTCTCGTACTCGATATCGGCACCGATGTTGTTAAAGCCCTCATTTGTGAACCGCAGCCAGATGCGGTAGTCATAAGAGGAGTTGGGCGCGTACACCAAGGATTTTCGAGCATGCAAAGTGGCGTGGTCATCGATATTGGCAGTGTTGTTGAAACCTGTGCGAAAGCAATTAAAGATGCTCAAGAACAAGCAGGCGTAAAAGTATATGACACGATTATGAGCATTGGCGGAGAATTAGTGAAAGGATTAACTCACCGTAGTACCTATGAACGAAAAGAGGCACAGGTAAAAATTGATCTGCAAGAATTGAAAAACATCATTCAGAAAATGCAGTGGAAATCCTTTGAAGAAACACGAAATAAATTGGCCTATGAAACAGGATATTCAGCAGTAGAAATTAAACTCGTTAACGCGGCAATTATAGAAGTATTGATAGATGGATTTCACGTCGACAATCCAATCGGGTTTCAAGGAAAAGAGGTAGATATAACAATATTTAACTCTTTCGCCCCACTCATTCATTACGGCGCACTTCAAACCATAGCCTCTGAGCTCGATTTAAATTTGATGACGATTTGTTGTGAGCCATATGCACTTTCTCGAGTGCTCGAAGTGAAAGAGCAAAAAAATCCAAGTGGCATTTTTATCGACATTGGTGCGGGTACAACCTCTATTGCCGTCGTGTCAGGGGGCGTTGTTGAAGGAGTTAAAATGTTTAATATTGGTGGTCGCAGTTTCACCAAACGAATTGCGAGCGTACTCAACATTTCGCTCGACGAAGCAGATGAGATTAAGGCTGCATACAGCCATCAAAAGCTCGAAAAACACTCAGAGAAAATTGTAAAAGATGCGCTCATAGACGACATCGATGTATGGCTATCAGGAGTAATTTTTTCATTATCGGAATTTACCAATGTCGATGTTCTTCCGCCTCAAATATATATGTGCGGAGGCTCAAGTCACTTGCCCGAGATAAAAAAAGCATTGCAAGGCCACGACTGGGAATCATCACTCCCTTTTTCAAAGCAACCACAAGTATCGATGCTGCAGCCAAGCTCGTTACCGGGCGTTAAAGACGCAACACGCACACTCACCGGCCCAGAAGACGTTACTCCCCTTGCCTTGGCACGTTTAGGCCAAGAATTTATTGGCGAAGAGCATATTATGATGAAGTTAATGAAAAAAATTGTCCGTCTTGTGCAAGTGTAAAAAGTGTAAACATTTGATTTTTGTATGAATCCTAAATTTTCCAAATCATCTCTACAAAACGATGACGATAAAAAAGATCTGCTACGACCGCATTTTGTCGTACAGAAGAATAGAATTGGAGAAGCGAAAAAAGATGAGCAGGCAGATGGGTTAGATGTAATAGCTGAGAAAAAGGAACCTGTAAAAAAACAGCGAACTCGAATAAAAGAGATCGACGAAGAGGTAGAAACTACTATAGATAACCAAAAGACAGAAAACGGGGAAGCCCTACCTACAGTTTTGGAATCAAAAGTCCTCTATACCAATATTGACGACGAGGTTGCAGATATCATTGCGCAGATAAAAAAACTACCGCACAAAAAAATATCACTCGTTATTCCACACCGAGCATTACTGTTTAAAAGCAGTGTAAATCTGCACATTCTTAATAAAAAAGCCGTAGAGCTCAAAAAAAATATTACGATTATTTCGCATGACGAAGCGGGATTAACTGCCAGCCAACATGCGGGAATTGCAACTCGCCGAGAATTAACAGATATAAAAAAGAAATCGATATCGACTGATACTCACTCTCAATTTATGCGCGGCGAAAAACCATCGCGTATGACTAGAGAGAAAAAATCAATCGCTGAAGTTATAAGACCCGAAGAAAAACGTGCTGCATTTGAATCCTTCCTTATTAAAATTAAGGACAAAATTCAGAAAAAACGAAAAGCGCTCAGCGGCACACGAGTTGTATTTGTGAGCCCCAATAAACAGGCGCTCTTTACACTTGTACTCCTCTCTATACTGCTCTTTTTATCAATTGCCTATATTGCGCTACCAGGAGCCACAATCACCATTACTCCACGTGAATCAATACTCGAATCGACGTTCAATGTGACCTTTATGGATTATGACAAAAATAAATCAGTGTTCGACAATGACACGTCGCCAAATTTGATTGTACCAACGTATCCCGTTGATCCCCCACCCTTTAGCAAAGAATTAACCTATATACCAACAGGAAAAATTTCGCGTGGCGATCGTGCGCGCGGCATTCTGACCGTGTATAACAAAACCGATCATCCGTGGGATCTTGCAGCAACCACACGTTTTCAAACCGAAGAAGGACTCATATTCAGAACGCCGCGCGCAATACGGATTCCTGCTCTTACGAATAAAGTTCCGGGCACCGTTGAAGTAGAAGTTTTGGCCGATGACCTCGACAACATTAATCAAGTTATCGGTAGCCGCGGCAACATTGATCCACGCAAATTCTTCTTGCCGGGCCTGCAAGAAGACAGCCGCAAAAATCTGTACGCAGAGAACAAAGCGCCCTTCACCGGTGGCGTTACTCGCGTTATTAAAGTAGTTTCGAAAGAAGACGTCGACGCAGCTACTGAAACACTCAAAAAGAAAATTACGAGCGAAGCTGCCGCAGATTTAAAAAACTATCTTGAGCAACAAAACCTAAACAACAAGACCAATTTTAGCCTGATTACCGACAAGAATATATTGAAGATCGGTGAACCAAAAATTTCGATTCCTCCAAATATCGTTGGTCAGCAAATTGATCAATTCAAATTAAACGCGAGCTATACGATTGCAAGCGTCTCGTACGATAAAGCGATATTGGTAAAATTCTTGCGATCTAGAATGATTCACCGCGCCGACCCCGATAAGAAAATTGCAAAAATCTCAGAGGACGATTTGAGCTACCGATTCCTCGAGGCAGATGCCGCAAGCGGAAAGGTAAAACTCACCGTTACGATGCGTGCAATTCAGTCTTTCGACTTAAACCCAGATACCGAAAACGGCAAACGCTTCATTAAAAAAATCACCGATCACCTGCTCGGTCTTCGCGTTGACGCCGCAAAAGATTACCTGCGCCAACAAACCGATGAAATTGCACAAGTAGAGGTAAAAACGTGGCCAATCTGGGCGCCAACGATTCCTAACATAGCTGACAATATAAAGTTTGTGGTGAATGACGTTGAGAAATAAGCCCAAAAAAGGTATACTGAGAAGAACAAAATAAATTAAAAGAGCGAACCCACGGGGTAAGCGCGAACGAGGTGAAGCATATGGCTTCGCCAGTGCTGAACCGAAGTGAGCTTAAAAAAAATATGAAAAAAATCCACTCAACCCGTTTGGGCAAACTTACGCGACTTGCCATAATACTTGGCGTCGTATCATTGCTTCCAACCGCAAGCTATTTTGTGTATGCGCAGGCAGCAGGGACAACCGTGACCGTGCCGGGAATTCCATCTCAACTCATTAATCAATTTGGACGAGATACACGATTAGATAACTGGAACAGCGGGAACATGCTTACTTTAAAAGGATCTCTTGTCACTACGACTGCCCCATCACCTACAGATGGCCCAGGCACACCAATCATGCCAAAATTCTCCCAAGGTATTAACACCCCACGCATCGTGAGTGAAGGCGACAATAGTGCTGTTCAAATTGCAGATGATGCTGTTGTTCATGGATTCTTAGATGTTCATGAAGGATTGCTCAACACTGATACCTATACACCTTGTGTAGGCTGTGCGGGAGTTGGACAACCAGTCTACTTTCACGATGCCGTAAGTATTAATCCATCAGTAGCTGGAGGCACTGCATTGTCAGTCACAGGCGAAATTACCGCAAGTCACTTACTCGTCTCTGGTGGACAAGGAATCGATTCTGGCCGCATTAATGTAACTGCACGTCCTGGCCAAACAAGTCAATTGAGCGGAAACGTACAGTTTGTCGGCGGAACTATTACCATTAGCAGCGCTCTAAATACAGTTGGCATACCCGTAACAATTACGAACAATGCAGCCAATGCCACCCCATCACGATTTATCGGTCCGCTCGACATTGGTCCTGGTTTTGATACCAGAATTTTCAGCAATAGATTAACTATCGGCCCCGACCCATACAATCCTCAAGCAGCATCTTCTACTATCGTCGATATTACTGGTAATACTACGATTCACGGCAGATTTAGCGTTGAGACAGGTCAGGCAGGAATTGGTATTAATTCAAATGCTTTTGGTTGGACCTATGGGATACAACAAGCAGCGGGAACAGTCTCAACTACGAACTGGAAAAGCAACACAGGCGCTTGTGAGTTGTTAGAAGATGTCGTAACGATGTGTCAGATAGATTTTCCTGGGTTGGCAAATCCACCAAATGATATTCAAATGTATGCAACGACAGGAAGGAATGCAAATGGATTCGCCACCTGTACAGCAAAAGCACGAAAAACAGACGCTGCTCAAGCAAATTTCAACATCTCTGCACGTTTTACATGTAACAATTCACGCGGCGAAAGAGCTCCGAATAGATGGTAATTTTAGCTTATCGCTTTTTTCCAGTAACAACTTCAATACACTTTTCTTCTAATTCTTTATTAGCAATTTTTATACAGTCCTCCGACTTGTGACTTGTCAGTGCCTGAATATAAATAGAACCATCATCAGTCGAAGGAATTGAGGGATCAGTCGCAGGCAACACGGTCGCTTGCTGCTTGTTATCGATCGTAACCGATACCTCTTTTGGCGCATCTGCGTCAGGATTTGTAGCGGCTGGCGAAGGTTCAGAGTCATAAAAACAGCCAGTGAGAAGGAGTGATAGTGCGAGTGAAATGAGTGTGATTTTTTTCATATAATTTTTAGAAAGTTTTTTAGGATTTTAAAGGAGAAGGCAGCTACGCGCTGTTAAATACCAAGTGACTTACGAATTTCTTCTGCTTGGGCTTCATCATCATTTGCCACAGAAGACTGTTCTTGTTTCATTTCGAGATCAACCCAGTCTTCGTAGTGCTGTGCCGCAAGTTTATCTAACTGCCCAACGTGCTCTTCACCAAGTTCAGCAAACTTCTGTTTCTCCTCTTCAAAAATACGAATCAGTTCATCGACTTGGCTCTGTCGAAGTTTTGGCATCGATTCAATGATGCGGAGTTTTTCATCTTTTGAAAGTGATATTGAACCTGCTAACAATGCCAAAAAGTACTCCTCATCAAACTGAAGATTATGAGCAGGGAGCTTTATTTTAAGACCTCGATTTAATTTTGTTCCAAGTTGAAAATTTGCCGGTTTGCTTGGTTTAGGTGGCGCGGGCGGCGCTCCAGGAGGAGTGGTTCCGTCATCACCAAAATCTCCCATAGGTGGGCCCATCATAGGGTCAAATCCTGCTTGCCCTGCTGCTCCTTGGGCTTGTGCTGCAAATGGATCGTCATAATAGCCACCTTGTTGCCCTTGTTGTACAACGGGTTGTGCAACGGATTGTCCAAAATCCTGTTGAGCACCGACTTGTTGAGCATAAGGATCTGCATACTGCTGCGCTTGCGCTTGATTTGGGTCGTAGGGTGCGTGCGCGAAATTGGGGTCATATTGCTGGCCGCCGGAATATTGTTGTTGTTGAGCTTGCTGCGCGTATGGGTCAGCCGCTGATTGGCCGGCCTGGCCTGTGTAAGGTGAGAATCCTGCGCCATCATCTTGCATGGGAGGTGGAGGTGGTGGCGGAATAGCGCCGTCGTCTTGGTATGCTTGGTCGTTCATATGTTTCTAATTAAAGTGGCAGTAGTCTAGCAGAAATCGATAAAAAGGAATACCATACGCATTGAATAAGAACAGAATAATTGATTTTAACAATTCCGCATGAGTGCTGAAAAACCAGAACGATATGTGCTCAAAGTCGGCAACGAAGTATTGCTCGATAAAAGCGGCAATATCGAAGCCACAAGAATAGCCTCGATCGTTGATCAAATTGTAACCGTATGCAAAAAAACGGGAGCTTTGTGCATACTGGTATCGTCAGGGGCGGTACCACTTGGTAGAAAAATTCTTGGAGCAACACGATCCGATACTGAAACAATCGCCCAAAAACAACTTTTTGCGAGTACTGGACAAGCTAAGCTCATGCGAATATATGACGATGCACTGGCTCCGCATGAATGGATTTCATCTCAAGCTATGGCTACCACGGCAGACCTTCAAAAACCGTGTCGAGCACAAGCATTACGCACCACTCTAAATGGAGCACTTTATTACCCTTCACGACATATTTTGCCAATCATTAACGCAAACGACCCACTCGACACCGATGAATTAGGGCAAAAAGGCGGCAACAATAGGCTTGCGGGCAGTGTTGCAGAAATGATGGATGCTTCGCATCTTATCATTATGACAAAAGTGCCAGGAATATTGCGCGACACACATGATAAAGAAAGTGTGATTTCTCACATCTCCACAAACGATGAATCATGGCGAAATTTTGCAGCTCGAATGGATCATCATGCAAGTGGTCATGGACGCTTCACCCAAAAATGCGAGGTCGCCCATACGACTGCAGAAAAAGGAATCACCGCACACATTGTAAACGGGCTTGAGGGTGGCGTACTCCAGCGCATTTTCATAAGCAAAAAAACAGCGGGAACGATGTTTGAGCCGGCTCACCGATGAACAAATTGTGAAATTTGAAATACTTGAGGTTGGCGAAGGGTTCGTGCCAAAGGCACTCCATGGCAAACTTTGTTTGCCTGGTGGGCAGTACTGGATTCGAACCAGTGACCTTCTCGACGTCAACGAGACGCTCTAGCCAACTGAGCTAACTGCCCCAACCTTTTTTACCAACGCCCGCCAATTATAGCCACTTTAAAACAGACTGCAAAAGTTTTTGTTTTGATCAGTTAATTCATAATCCGTTTAATCGCCGTTCATAATTGTTTGATACAACAACATCCGTCACAAAGCGGGGCCAATTGGTTGTCGGTACAGATGATACTGACAGGAGCTATGCTCCCCCGCTTTTCAATCCTCTCACATAGAAATTTATGGCTTCGGTACTCACAAAAGCGCAGGTCATTCTCAACGATATCTTAAATACAGTACTACCGATTGCATGCGTATCATGCGGCACAGTAGGATTCTACGTCTGTAATTATTGCCTCGAAAACCTGCACGAAAAAAAGAGGATTCAAAACTTTTTTGTCGAGATGCGTGATCTGCCCGTTTTAAGTCTTCAAACAATTCACACAGTTCTCATTCGCGAAATAATCCATTTATATAAATATGATTGCGTGATTCAAGCCTCAGATACCATAAAACAGATTGTACAAAAATTGTATTCAGAGCTGCCGGCAGAAGTCAAAATTGCATTCACCGAAAATGTTGTGTTTGTGCCCATTCCCCTTCATACATCTCGCCTCAAGTGGCGTGGATACAATCAAAGCAGAACCATCGCCGATGCACTTTCTAAGTGTAGCGGAAGCCCTGTTGTACGGCTGCTCAATCGCTCTCTCAAAACACAGACGCAGGTAGGAAAATCGCAACAGGAACGGCATAACAATCTTCAAAAAGCATTCACACTCAATTTTGAGGCAGCACGAAACCTGAAAGGCGCAAAAAATATCGTACTTGTCGATGACGTAGTAACAACCGGTTCAACCTTGATCGAAGCTGCCTCAATCCTACAAAAAAGATTCCCCTTTTCGCGTCTAAAAGCGATCACGTTGGCGCAAGCCCCACTGGAGTACAAAACACGGAATCATTGAATAATCAGACGAAAAATGATATACTCATATGAAATAACAAAAATAAAACATGCAAACAAAACTATCTCTCATTTCAGATGTTGAAGCACTTACCCTTGGTTCTCGATTTTTAAATTTCGAGGATAAGAAAAAGATGCTTTACCGATTACCTCAAATGAACGAAGACCAGCTCATTCGCCTTCGAGAAGTTTTCATGCAAGAACAAGAAGAGTGGAAGCGAATTGATGACATGGAAAAAACAGCCTGGAATGGCCTTGCTACATCACTTAATGCAATTGTCGCCTAACACAAAAATTATATGGCAGAAATAAACAACATAAATCCAATCGATACCGCACCCGTTCCAAAACCGGGAACCGAGACCGCGGAAAAAATGCGAGCTGGCATTGAATCAACAGAGGGAGTTACTGAACGTGCTCAAGAAGCGCTCATTAAGGTAATCGACACGTTACAAGATCATCCAGAAAGAATAGGAGCCTTCGCACAAGCGCTTGAATCTTTTGGCCCTGCGTTAGAAAATCGAAACAAGGCGGCAAAAGCAGCTAAAGAAGAAATGGTTGGGAAATTAAATGGTGAAATGCCAGATGCGAGCTTAGAAGGGACCAGCGTCGATGTTCGAATTGGTGCATTGGTTGCAAAATTGGCTGAAGGAATAAAGGCAGGAACGATCGGCTTAGATGACGTAGAAATCATGTTCAATCTTGCACGATTACAAGATCAAGAAGAACGAGCAAAAGCCGAGGCATATACCGCAACTGGGCAAGGAGCCGTAGGCCGTACTGAACTTCCTGAAAAGAAATAAATCACAAGTCGGACAGCGGTAATACGTATGTAGCCATACCTAAGAACAAGATCTATTTTTGCTGTGTTTAAAATGATGCTAAACTGCGCCCACATATGTCACTGTATACCAAGTATCGGCCGCAGAGTTTTTCACATTTAGTGGGACAAGATTTGGTTCGCGAAACGCTCTTGAATGAGATCAAAAATGGCACACTCACTCACGCGTATCTGTTTTGCGGTCCTCGAGGAACGGGAAAAACATCTACCGCACGTTTAATTGCAAAAGCACTTAACTGTACCAATAAAAATGAAGCCGGCGAAGCATGCGACGAATGCAATATTTGCGTGTCTATTCGCGATGGATCATTAATTGATGTGCTCGAAATAGACGCAGCAAGTAATCGTGGTATCGATGAAATTCGTGATTTAAAATCGAAGATAGATTACGCCCCCTCACTTGCAAAAAATAAGATTTATATTATCGATGAGGTGCATATGCTCACGAAAGAGGCGTTCAATGCTCTTCTCAAAACTCTCGAGGAACCACCAGCAAATGTGTATTTTATTTTGTGTACAACCGAGGCTCATAAAATTCTTGAGACGATTATTTCACGCTGCCAGCGCTTTGATTTAAAGAGGATTGATTACAAAACAATTATGGCTCGGCTTGCCTTTATTGCGCAGAGCGAAGGCGTTGAAGCTGATCCCGCAGCAATTGAAATGATTGCAAGACATGTAGAAGGTGGCATGCGCGATGCGATTGGATTATTTGAGCAACTTATCTTAGACAAAAAACTCACACTCGAACATGTACGAGGCCACCTTGGCGTGACGGGACATGTGACGGTTAAAAAACTCATCGATTTTTTTGTTGCGAAAGATGCGAAAGCGGCGATCACCACAATCAACGAAATTCACTCCGAGGGCTATGACTTAACAACACTCACTCGTGAAGTTTTAGAATATATGCGCGAACAAATGATAGCGAGCGTACATGCCGCAGATGCAAAAACTGCGCAATGGATTGGCATGATAGAACACGTTGAAAAAGCCCGAGATATGCTCAAGACAACGATTATTCCGCAATTACCCTTAGAGATCGCTGCAATAAAAATCTGTATACCAATGCAGCCAACGGCTGCGCTGCCACCCGCCCCCGTACCGCAGAATGCATTCCAATCTGCCGCCCCTTCAACATCAAATCAAACTTTTTCTCAAAGCGCGAGCGCTCCCGTTCAAACTGCACCACGCGCATTTACACCAACAGCTGCGGCACCTGCAACTCCAAGTCCTTTTCCTTCATTTAAACCAAACGCAACACTACAGGCAACACAAGAAGAAGCTGCAACGGTTACCGCAATTTCTCAAGAGATGGTGAAATTATCAGGCACGGTCACCGAACATTGGCTGCGCATTATCGAACATATTTCACCACCGTCACTTCGCCGATCACTCTGCCAGTGCAGTCTTGTTGAAACGGAAACCGAACTTAAGATGGTTTTCCGTGCAAAGTTTCATATGGAGAAAATCAACGTACCGAGTGTAAAATCTGCCGTCGAACGTGCAATAAAAGATTTATTTGGAAAACTTGTGCGAATTAACTGCGAACTCGTAGTTGGCATGGCCATGCCGCAGCCGATGTCACCCGCCCGTCAAAACGCACCTACTCCCCAGCGAGAGCCGGAGCCAACTCCCCCACCTTCAGCGGCAACAAACGTCGCCGACAAAGCGTTGGAGATGTTTAATGAGTGGTAAACAAAGTATCTTGCGCAACCTCTTTCTCCTCTTTAAGAACATTCGGCGCGACAGCCGGCTTCTTCGAAATGCCTGCAAGTTCATACAAGGTATCTTCATCAATTACCGCGACACCCAACTCTTTAGCCTTATCTAATTTGCTCCCGGCCTCTTCGCCACACACTAAATAATCGGTATTTGCCGACACACTGCTTTGAACAATACCTCCCGCTTTTTTAATAAAATCCTTCACTTGTTCACGGCCTAATGTTTTCAAACTTCCCGTCACCACCATTTTTTTGCCGGTAAGCTGCGTTGTATTTACAAGTGACTGCACACTGATTTTAACTCCAGCGTGCGTAAGTTTTTCGCAGAGATGCTCCGTTTTTTGCGCATTAAAATAGTCACTCACTGAGCGAGCAACAATGTCACCTAACCCTTCTACATCGAGTAATTGTTCTACCGAAATTCCGTGCATTGTTTTATAAAATTCAGTAGGATTTATATGCGAAACAGTGTCGACAACCAGCCGCGATAGATCTTGCGCCGTCCCCTCTCCCACATGACGGATTCCAAGTGCAGTAATGAAACGACTCAGTGCTACCGTTTTTGCTTTTTCAAGTGCGGCAATTACCTTGTTCGCTCGTTTTTCTTTAAATAAAGGCAACGTCAATAAATCCGATTCAGTGAGGGTAAATAGATCAGCTTCGTCGCCAATTAATCCTGCTTCAATAAGCTGCACCACTACTTTTTCACCAAGCCCATCGATATCGAACGCCGTTTTTCCAACAAAGTGAATTACATGTTCGCGCTCCTGAGCAAAACACTCACGATTCGTACAGCGCCATGCCGACTCGCCCTCTATCCTTTCAACATCACTTTCGCAGACAGGGCATTTTTTAGGAAATACAAACTTTTTTTCTGTACCTGTACGCAATTCGGTCAATACGCGCAACACTTCGGGAATAACATCGCCTGCTTTGTGAATAATTACGGTGTCGCCAATGCGGACATCTTTTTTTGCAATCTCATCTTCGTTGTGTAGAGTCGCGCGCGAAACGGTAGAGCCGGCGACAAAAACAGGCTTCAATACTGCAACAGGAGTCAATGCGCCGGTGCGCCCAACTTGAATAATAATATCTAAAACTTCAGTGGTAACTTGCGCCGCGGGAAATTTATACGCAACCGCCCAACGCGGAGTTTTAGCGGTAAATCCCATGCGTTGCTGCTGATGGCGTGATTCAACTTTTATAACCACCCCATCAATTTCAAACGGAATTTTTTCCCGTAGTTCGTGCAACTCGTGACACTGCTTGATAACTTCGTCGATGGTGCCGCACTTTTTTACGTATGGACTCACGGGGAGCCCCAAACATTCGAGTAGTTCCAAAACCTCGTGTTGTTTTTCGGGAATTTTTATTCCATTGGATTTTTCACCAACTATGCCCAACAAAGGCAGATTATTTTTCCCCACCTCATACAAATAAAACGAAAGTTTTCTCGAAGCCGCAACTTGCGGGTCAAGCTGACGAACGGTTCCCGCTGCCGCATTTCGAGGATTCGCAAACAACGGCTCGTCATTTTTTTCTTGCTCAAGGTTCACCGCTTCAAAACTTTTTTTCGAAAAAAAGACTTCGCCCGAAACTTCTATGTCTATCGGCGCAGTCAGTGTTAACGGAACGACTTCGATAGTTTTTACGGTGTGCGTAACATCTTCACCTTCAACACCGTTTCCGCGCGTGATTGCTCTAACAAATTCGCCACCCTCGTAATGAAGCGTAACGTTAAGTCCATCAATTTTCGCCTCACATACATACTCGATTTTTTCGCCTGGTACGAGTTTTGTAATTCGTTTTTCCCAGTCACGAATTTCATCTTCAGAAAAAACATCTTCAAGACTTTTTTTTGAGGTAAGGTGTGTAATCGATGCAAATTTGCCAGAGAGCGCACTGCCTACTCGCTGAGTGGGAGAATCGAGAGTAATGAGCTCAGGATTCGCCGCCTCTAACTCTTTTAATTCACGCTTTAAGCTGTCGCGCACCGACTCTTCTACCAGCGTGTCGTTGAGCACAAAGTAGTGATAGTTGAGTTTTTTGATCTCTTCTTTGAGCTTTTCAATCTTCGTTTTGATCTGACTTTTTTCCATCGACGAGAGTATAGCAAATGTGCGAAATGATCACCGATTTTGCCGCATTTCCGTAGCCTTCACATCAATCGCGTGGGCGATGGCGTGATGCTCTTTACACAGTGGCGCAAGGAATTTAGGATTATGTGACCGTGCCATTGAAAAGCGATTTGCATGATGAATTTGCTCGGCGGGTTTTGTGCAACCAGGCTGCGAGCAACGCGTTCCATATTCTTTTTTGAGAAGCTTTTTTATTTCGACAGGAATATGCTCACTTGTTTCGCCCTTTAACGCTTTTGCATCCTGCTCAGCGCCAAGGCGTTCTTTATCTTGTTCAAGTTGCGCTTTGCGCATGACCAAAAAATCGCGAAGTTCAGCGTTGATGTCGATGTCTTTTTTTTGCATAGAGAGAAGTTCAGCCTGAACGTCGGGCGCAAGTGAAAGTGCTGTGAACGATTCACCCAACTTTTGATGCTCAACCTTTTGCCCGGGCAAAAAAATCAAGGGGTTTTGGGCTTGCACAAGCGGTGTAGTTTTTTGTTCGATTTTGAAAAACTCGGTAGGATCTTCTAAATCGCGCGAAAGAGTTACATCATCAATTTCTGCAATCCTAAAATCACGCACTGAGGTCTCAAGTGCGCTTTTCGAAAGTATTTGTACTTGGTTCGCCCAATATTCATCTGTTTCTGGAGTCACAATTGAGGCAACCCTAATTAATTTATTAATACTCACTCTGCCAATCAATAATAAGCGCTGCAACGAAGGACAGCGATCGAACTGTTTATCAAGACGCAAAACTATTTTTACCTGTTCCACACTTACCCCACCAGTAATTTTTGCGAAATGAAAAATAGATTCGAAGCCTTTTTTACTATACAAACCGCGGCGATTTACTTCAGGGAGCAACCCGATAAACATATTGCGCACTTTTAAGGTCAAATTCCCGAAAAACTGGGCATAACCGAGCAAATCAACATCTGTCAATTCGCGCGGGTCCCTGGCTATATTTTTCAATGTTTTATTAATTAGTCTCATGCGTCAAATTTAGCATACACAAGCCATTTTGTCGATCATTACGACTTGCGAATTATGGTCGAATATTTTAAAAAGTGCATACTCATAAAAAGACTACGCGGCAATGTTTTACGCAGAAATGCAAACGCTATAGCATTAAACCAAGAAAAACCGCTAAAAACCGCCTAATATCAACATAAACTTATAATACCGGAAGACTGCCGCTATCACCGACGCCCAATTTATGCTATAATTAACAGATTCAAAACAAATAAAAAAAGTATGGATTCAAATCAACAAACCGCCACGCCAGTACGAAACGGCACCTACCAAAGCGCACTCGCCGCAAACTCGCGCGATTTGAGTATCGACGAGCAAAAAAAACTCAGCCAACCACTCCCTAAATTATTGGGCCTCTCTGCTGAAGATGAAGCCTTTTTGAATATGGTGGTCGCGAAAATAGATACAAAAGAAATCGACCTGCTTCGCCCATCGAGCCTGCTCAACCAGCCCGTGTATAACGCGCTCACTCAGCTGCAGCAAGGAAAAGCCGACTACGATTCGGTAAACCTTCTGTCGACCCTACGCACTATTTATGGCTTATGGAAAACGAATCCGACTGCGACGTATCAAATTGAAAACATGGTTCACAGTGTGAGATTAACCAAAGAACGCCTCGAAGAAATTTCGGGCGACGTGTACATAATCTAATTTTTTTCATGGGAAGCGCAGCATCAAAACAAGAAGAAAAACCAGTGCTACCGAAAGCCTCGCCAGTAACCCCAAAGGCCGCGGTTGAAGCATCCAAGCTCCCAAAGTCAGCTGCAGAAAAAGCTCATGAACAAGAAGCTCAGCTTAAAGAGAGCATTCAAAAACCGGCACAGCGAAAAATCGAAGTGTTAACAGGATTAAAGCCGGACGAATATACCGACTTCGATAAATTTGCCGCAGCAGTAAAGGGAGTTATCGCATTCTTAAGTGGAGACAAAGAAGGCATGGAAGAAGTTAAAAATTATTTCATTAAGGCAGGCGCAAATAAAGATGAGCTTACCGGATTCATGCACGATGGCGATGACCAAGACGATGGTATTACTGTTCCGCCCCTTCCTCCTGCAAAAGAAGAAAAAGTATCGAATCCCGATAAACCAGAAATGAGCAAGATTGAGCGAGATGAATGGAATCCTGAACAACTGGGACTCAATCGAGAAACCGCATGGAAAAAACGTGGAGAGGCACAATTCGCACTTAGAGAAACTGAAAAACAAAATTTGACACCGTACCTAGAAGAAGCTGAACGCGAATACCATGTTCCGCGATCAACCATTCTTGCGATCATCTTAAAAGAATCGAGCATGAATACGAAGGCAGGGCATAAAGAAGATGTGATAGATCGACGAACGGGCAAAAAAGTTGGTGAAAGAGTTAATGCAAAAGGCTTCGCACAAGCCATTTCAAGAACCGGGAATGAGTTCTTCGAACATCTAAAAAACAAGGGAGAAACGATCCCGCCCGAGGGATTATATCATCCACGAATCGGCGTACTGCTGACCGCCTGGTATATACGAAATAATATTGATTATGTAAGTAAAATTGCAAAAAAAGGCACGGTTACGTTTTCACATTGTCAGTATGAAGATGTCGTAAAAGAACGCGAGTGGGCAAAACAAAATCATAAAAAAATGAGAAAGTTGAAAGAGAAAAAATATACAATTCCCGTATCAAGCGCAGCGCTGTTTGACTCAAATGATGTTGAGGCAATTTATTTGTGCCACAACTCGGGACCAAATGGATACCTTGCGCAGTGTTATTTGAAAGAGGCTCAAAAACGCGGAGACCCCGAAGAAATTAAATACGCAACCGAGGCACTTTTCATATTCCAACAAGAGATTAAAAAGGGCCGAAGTGATTGGCAAAATCGCGGAGACTACGCAAAACAAGTCGCGGCAGTCGCCTGGAATATTACCGAAATTAACAAAACGCAACACCACGTCGATGACACGGCGCAGATGAGTTCGTAATACATAAATTATTTTTTATATGTCAAGAGAAGCACCACCAAAAGCAGAAACACCAGTAGAGGCACCAGCAGCAGCAGCACCGGAGGCACCGGCAGCGGCGGCAGAAATAGCAGCACCAACTCCTGAATTACAAGTACTTCAACAAACAGATCAGTATGCTAGGTTCGCAGAGCGCTTTACATCTGTGCCTCAGCTAGAGCTCAAGCAGGATCTAATAAAACAAGTTGAGTCTATTACAAAACCTTCAGACGCACCCACAACTCCCACTGATGAAAAACAAAAAACAAATGAAAATGTAACTGATATTAAAAAAGATGGTGTGGAAGCACTAAAAGGCCTATCTGAGATATTTGGTAACAACATTGAGAAAATTATGCAAATATTGAAAGATTGGCTCAATACGTTTGGCGGCGGATTACTGGGTGAGGATGGGAAAAAGGAAAGTCAACAAAAGGTAGAAGTTAAAGAAATGCAAAATTATGATGAAATGTTTGGAAGAGTTGGAACTCAAAATATAAAAAGAGAGTTACTTGAAGGCAATAAAATCAAGTTAACGTCTCAAACAGACAACATGCAAATATCTATGCCTACAGACGGCACAGCGATATATAAAGGGGATATATTGACCATTATTACTCCAGTTGAAACCATCTATATGCAAGGGGTAAATCTCAATAATATTGCACCTCCTGCTCCTACTAGCGAGGACACTCCTGCTCCCGCTCCTAATAATCCGCTTAGTGAACTGATCAAAGGTGAAAGCATACATCTGAATAAAGGCACTGATCTATTTAAATTAGCTAAGGGCGCGTCATTTAATATTTATGAAGCAAAACCTGGAAAAGGAATGACCTCGGGAGAATCATTATTTGGCAAACTCCCTGGTATCGAGGCTAAAGACCGAGGCGCGATGATTGATAGTGAGAGTGCTAAAAATTTAATACGAACACCTAAAGGGAACGAGCACACACTCAAAGCAACTGAACCAGTCGACTTTAAAATGCCGGCGAATGGAAGCGTTGAAACAAAAAATGGGATAACAACTATCACAACAACAAACAAATACGGTCAAGAAAATGTCATTACTCTAAAAGTAACAACTGGAAAAATTAATAGTGGTGCTAAAGAGGGAGATACTCTTTTCAAATTAGCAGCAAACAAGTCAGTGACTATCTCCGAAACCGTTAATATGAAACCAGTTAATAACTTTGATATAACCCAAATCTCCGAAAAAGAAGTTCCTAAGAAAAAATAAATCCCGCGCCACACAAATACCCTCCCCCCATATGACTAAACCAATAAACCCAACCGAAGCACCACCACCTACAGACGCAACGCCCGAACTAGGAGCAAAACCGAAAGACGGCACGGCAGAAGCGGTAGCACAAAACACAGCTGAACTTTTGAGAGAAGCGAAAAATAAAACTGCGCAAGAACAGCTTTCTGAACTTAATAAAGACGTTGTCACCTCGTATATCGACCGTCTTAAAACCGCGGGAGATGCAGCTGGGCTCGATTGGAAAAATACAAAAAACTACGCAGTGAAAGTTGCAGAGGGGATATTGAACAATACCCCTGCAAACCTTCCTGCAGAATATAATGGCTTCAGAGCAGTCTGGATGAGCGACTGGATAGACGCCTTTGTACACGCATTGCATGAAGATAATGGAGGAGTTGGTTTAGGCATCGGTGGCGACCTAGATGAGCGCGATATTAATAGCTGTCGTGACGCAGCAACGAGAAGTGTCGGTGAATTTGATACATGGTTCAAAGCCAAACATCCTACTGAAGCAAAAAAATCTGATGATCTTGTAAAAGAAAAAGCTGATGCAGATACAAAAGCTGCTGAAGAAGCTAAAGAAGAAGCGAAAAAAGCATTGGATGCACAAAAAAGTATGACGCAGTTCGAAGCAGATAGTAAATCTGCAAAAGAGGCACTCACCGCCCGAGCCACAGAACTTGGCAGTAAATATGCAAAGTTAACCGTTATTCTTGCGAGTGTTCAAGCTGCAAAAGAAGCCGTAGTACAAGCCAAAAATCCTACTGAATTAAAAACAGCCGAAGATGCACTCAAACAAATTGAAACTACCGATGTATATGGAAAAACCGTGGAACTTGGTGCAACAATTTCTGCGTTTGGCCCTCGACTCCAAATTATTCGAGATAAGTTGAAATTTCCAACATTCGGGGGTGGCACGTTGAGTGGACTCGAACGCAATTTCGGGAACATTTCAGATGACGCAGCAATTGAACGCGTTCAAAAAGAAGCCGCCGCACTTGAAACCAGAATTAAGACTGCTGAGAGATTGAAAGAATTAGCAGAAAAATCACCGGAAGGATTAAACGAAACTCAACTCGCAAAAATCCGGGAAACACTCTCTCAAGATAATCCAGACGAACAAAGCCTTTTAGCTGTTGAAGGCGAAGTAAAAGGAGCCGATGACGCAAAAGAACAAGAGATCAATGCCGTCGTCGATACCGCAAATGCAACAATGGCCGATAAACTATTGGCGCAGGCGAATAAGATGGAAGAAGGATCGATGAAGTCACTCTTAATGAGCGTATTGGATTTTATGAAGAGCATCGGTGGAATGATCGCTGGAATGTCTTTTTTCCCAAAAGCACAAGAGATGGCACAGAATTTTTATACCACACAAGAGCTCATCGACTCTGGTGACCAATCAGTATTGCTCAAGCGAGAAACGATGAAAACACTTATGCGCAAATTTAATTTGCCGGTTGGTTTAGCGAAGGTAATTTCGAATCCTGCCTCAAAAGTTTCTGATGTAACAAAAGCACTCGATAATGCAGACTGGCGTAAAGCAAACGATCCAAATGGCGAAAATAAAATAGGACTAGACTCGCTTGCTGAGCAGTTGAAAAAATTGGGCAACGACACACCTGCAACAAAAGACGCCGCTTTTATTTCGGTATTGGGTAGCAAAGATGGAAAAGCAGCGCTAAAGCAGGCACCAAAACCAGCCGAGACGCCGCCGGCACCTGCAGAAGACAAACCAGTAGTACCTCCGGCAGACGCAGCAAAAGCTGCTGACAAACCAGGCGAAGGAACACCTCCGGCACCACCAGTTGTAGAAGGCGCGAAACCAGCAGGTGCAGCAGCAGCAGCGGTGGTAGTGGGCGCAGCAGGCGCACCAGCCGCGGCAACACCTAAAACAGAACCGAAAACTGAAGCTCCAGAAGTTGTGGTAACACCGCCTAGCGGCGTGGCCGCAAAAGTAGCATCATCTTAAAACTAAAGTACCAAAGGGCTTCTCAACTTTTGGTAAAATCTGCGAAATACCATCAATACGAATTTCTGAACTTTGGTCGGAATAACTGAACAAAATCATATTTTATTGCCAATTTTACAATGTCTTCATCTGACATCTCTGCATCAATGTCTTTTACAAGTTTGACGTTATATTTTTTCTTCAACAAAAAAACAGAAACAGACTTTGGTACATTATGATCCACAAGAAACTTAAACATACGCCTTGTCTGAAGTCTTTATAAAATGAGTCCTAGAAACTGACTGATACGCAAAATCTATACATGCGAGTATTTCTCCATCTGTAATATCAAATTCACTGATGATTTTTTTATGACTCCAGCCTTCTTTTAAACAAGCCAAAATTTGCTCAACGCTTACACGCGTGCCCTTAATATAAGGTTTACCAAAAAGGATTTTAGCTGAAGTGATAATTTTCTTGTTACTCATCATAGGTAATGATAGCTCTTTTGAAACAAAAATTCCATAGTATGCTTCATACGACTGATTTCGTGAGCCCTAACATGAGACTGTACGAGTGGCTTTTAGTCGGGTAAGCTGTTAACGCATGCGCAAAAAAAATAAACATGAAGATATTTATACGCTGCATATTGATGTTGAGCCCGATCGGACGCATGTAAGCGAAGCGCACAAATCTGAGGAGCATGTTCATGAGCGCCCTATTCAGAAAAACGCCGATGTAGATGATGAACCTCGCGTCGCGCACACCCCTGAGCACGCAGCCCCAAAACCCCCTTCAGTATTCTCAAAAATCTGGGATAAATTTGAATTCGTCTTTGTGTCGGCCGCCGTTTTTGGCGTTATTTACGCTGTTCTCAATTGGCAAGCACTGTACCAAAATGCTGTTCATTATTACGAAGTTTCAACAGGATTTCAAAGCCCTCTTAACGAACTCACCGAAGAAACTCCCGAGGTTGCAGAGAGACTCAACACGGTCGCAAGCGCACAAGGAACGAGTCAAAATAGCATTCCCGATTTGAACCTCGAAGTGTATCCGCCCGATATGCGCATTGTGATTCCGCGCATAAATCAAAATGTTCCCGTGGTCGGTGTAAAAAACGAGAACCTCATTTCTCGCCGATGGGAAGAACTCGAAAAAGATATTCAAGGGGCGCTTCGTAGTGGAGTCGTTCATTATCCTGGCACTGCGCTCCCCGGAGAAGATGGCAATGTTGTTCTTACCGGGCACTCATCATATTACGCATGGGATGCAGGCCGATTTAAAGACGTCTTCGCCCTCCTGCACGATGTACGCGAGAACGACAAAGTGGTCGTGTACTTCAATCAGAAAAAATATATTTACCAAATTGTGGAGAAAAAAGTGGTCATGCCAAAAGATATCGATGTGCTTAAACCGACCAACCAGGAACAAATTACGCTTATTACCTGTACGCCAATTGGCACAAATCTAAAACGCCTTGTGCTTATAGGAAAACTCATCGAACAAAGCTAAAAAGGCTTCTCCGTATACCAAGGCGACGCAGTCTGTTAAATATTATTGAGCTGTCCAAGCAAAGCCTCTTGCTCCTTCGCTTCTTCTTCTTCAGTCTTTTTTTCTTTTTCAATAAGATTTTCGCGTTTGTCTTTTCGTTCAAACTCCTTCCACTCTGTAACGTGCTGTTCGTTGATCTGTTTTACTTCACGATTGTACTGTTTATCAATTTCAGCGAGCTGATTTTTTTCATTACTCAAAATTTCGCGAAGTTTCTTAACTTGATCTTCGGTCATGATCGGCAAAATTTGGAACCAATACTGACGCTCGTCGTCGTTCATCGACTCAGTCTCTAAAACAAGCGGGACCAAATCGGGATAGGTCTTTTTAACCATATCGGGAATATCGAATTTCTCAAAGAGACCAACGGGGTCTGCAGTAGAAGCCGCAGAAGTTTGTGTGCCGGTGGTTGCTTGTCCTGTCGACTGGGCAGCAGCAGCTGTTTGACCAGCAGCTTGAGCATTACCGGTAACAACGCCCGAAGTTTGCGAAGCACCATTTTGGGGTGGCGTTACACTTGGTGTTGCCGTGCCGATGGTAATCGATCCGTCTGTTATAGTTGTTTGATCCATATTTGTTCTTATTATTATAGCAAAAAACAGGCAAAAATATAAGAGGATTTTAGGTCAGCTATCAGATGAGGACTTTCGATTTCACAATCACTCCCCCGCCAAGAACCTCTTCGCCTTGGTAAAAAACGGCTGCCTGGCCGGGTGCAACGCCTTTAATGGGTGCTTTTGTTTTGAGGCAATAGGTTAGAGAAGAAGCAACACTAAGTCCAACAATAGAGGTAAGCGGCGTAAGGGTTGCCGGCACCAACTCGCCACGATGACGCACTCTGAGCAAAACCTCAATCGGCTCCGTTGGGGCAATTCCAGAAACAAACGTGCAATCAGTCACCGTCACCGAATACTCCATAATATCTTTTTCGCGACCGACGATGAGCACATTTCGATCAGGATCCGCACGCACGACAAACCACGGCTCGCCTTCTGGCTCGCCTTTCACTCCGCCAATGCCAAGCCCGCTTCGTTGACCAATCGTATATAACGGCAAGCCTTTGTGTTGACCAAGAACGCGACCATCAACGGCTTCAATTGGGCCGGGCATAAAATGTTTACTGTCGAGATATCGCTTTAAGAAAAATTTCGGCGAAGATTCAGAGAAGAAACACAAACCCTGGCTTTGCGGTTTTTCACTTACTCGGCGGAGTCCAAATGAGTCAGCAAGTTTATAAATTTCTGCCTTCGAAGTAAATTCGCCAATCGGGAACATAACGTGCTTAAGTTTTTCTTGCCCAAGGTGGTATAAAAAATAACTTTGATCTTTTTTGGTGTCGACGGCGGCGAGGAGCGCACGACGAGTTTTATGCTGTCCCGGTCCAGAATCGGCCACCACATCGACAACCCGAGCATAGTGGCCCGAAGCCACAAACTCGGCACCCAACTCTTTCGCGCGCTCGATCAAACGTCCAAATTTAATAGTACGATTACACTCCACGCAGGGGTTCGGCGTTCGCCCATTTGCATGATCAGACAAAAAAGTATCAACGACGTTTTTCTTAAAATCCTCTTCAACATTCATCACATAAAATGGAATCCCCAAAATTCCCGCAACCGAACGCGCATCTTCGAGCCCACCGAGGGTGCAACATTTATTCTGCGGAATATTTTGCGCGAGTTCTTCAACATTCGGGTCAGTCCAAAAATTCAGGTGAATGCCAATCACATCGTAACCCTGCTGCACCAAAAGCGCGGCGGCAACCGACGAATCAACTCCTCCCGACATGGCCACAACGACGCGAGCACGCGGCGTTGCTGTACCCGTATTTTGCATTTCGGAAAGATTCATAAATTAATACAGGGTACAAGGTGCCTCGCTTCGCTCGGCACTGCTACACGTTAAACCTAAAGTGCATGACGTCGCCATCTTTCATAATATAGTCGCGGCCTTCGATGCGCAGTTTTCCTTTTTCTTTTGCGCCTGCCTCTCCACCACATGCAACAAAATCTTCATAGCTACATGTCTCAGCCGCGATAAATCCTTTTTCAAAATCAGTATGAATCACACCTGCCGCTTGTGGAGCGGTGTCTCCTTTATGAATCGTCCATGCACGAACTTCTTTCACACCCGCGGTAAAGTAGGTCATGTAACCAAGTGTGTCATATGCCGCACGAATAACGGCATTAAGTCCAGCCTCTTGAAGGCCAAGGTCAGCCAAAAAAGCCGCCGCGTCTTCGGGTGAAAGTGCGCCCAATTCTTCTTCAATTTTTGCACAGATCGGAATAAGTTTTTGATTCGGCGCGATTCCAATTTGCGCCTTTAAACTTTCAACTTTAGCAGGATTTTTTTGCAGATCAGCACACTCAGCCTCGCTTACATTCGCAATGTATAAAAGTGGTTTGTTGGTAAGCAAATGCAGATCAGCCATCGCCTCGGTATGAAGGTCCGTTCCATCATTAAAATCAAACGCGAGTTTTCCAGTTTCTAAATGTAGTTTCAATTCACCCATCGTATCGCGAGCTGCCACAATTTTAGGATTCCCCGTCTTTGACTGAGAAACGAGCAAGTCGTAGCGCTTTGTCACCGTTTCTAGATCAGCCAAAATCAGCTCTGCCTCAATAATTTCTTTGTCACGTTTAGGGTCCACATTATTGTGCACATGAATTACGTTATCATCGACGAACACACGAATAACCTGTGCAATCGCATTACACTGACGAATATGTGAGAGGAATTTATTGCCCAATCCTTCGCCACTCGCCGCACCCTTTACGAGTCCTGCAATATCAACAAACTCAACAGTCGCCGGCAACACGCGCTCTGGCTTTACAATTTCTGCCAGCTTATCCATACGAACATCGGGAACTTCGACCACGCCCACATTTGGGTCAATCGTACAAAACGGATAATTCGCCGCCTGCGCATTTTGCGTGCGAGTTACTGCATTAAACAACGTTGATTTACCGACATTCGGGAGCCCGACGATTCCAATTTGAAGTGACATAGTGGGCGCAGTATACCTATGACAAGCGCTTTGCTCAATCTACAAGTTGCTCAACAGTCAGCTGCCCGCTCGCAGTAGCACTTTTTTCATCAAGCGCCGCGAAGGTAAATTCAGCACCGAGAATCGCACAACCAAGGCGCGAAATTTTCGAGTGCGGCCCCATTCCAACGATAACAAAAGGCAAATTTCGTTTCTTTAAGCGGGATGCGAGCTCAAAAAGGGTAACCGTATCTAGCGGTGTTTTCACCTTCGATGCAATCTTCACAATATCGGCACCTCGGCGATAAAGCTTCAACGCGTGCTGCTCAAGCGAATTCAGCGACGGAGTAACGTTAAAATAGTGAGTCGAGAGAATAATTTTTGGCTTTATGTTTGAACGCGAACCACCAAGAGCTGAAATGGCTTTTCGCAGACGGTTGATTTGTTTTTGGGCAACGTGCGACCCGCAGTCTAAATATGTAGCGCCGACTTGCGCTGCACTGATCAATCTATCAATTTTCTCCTTATCCATCCCCTTAAATCCCCCTTTCTCTTTCTTATCTTTACACACAACGACAACGGGCTTCTTCGATGCTTTAAGTAAGGTTTTAACCTGTAAATCATCTATTTGATCGATCCAAATTTCGACAAAATCGCCTAACTGAGAGGCTTTTTTGACCAATTCGACAGTCGGATTCGCGAGCGGAATACAGACTTTTACACCCTTCATACTCCAACAACTTAACCTGAAAATCGCCCTATTCAAAGTGATATTATCGAATACTATTGACAGCTTGTCACTGTCATGGTAGATTAGCGCCTTATTTACTTACTTACTAATTATTTATATATGAATTCTATCAATCGTATTGAAGCCGGTTCGACTTCTACTCCAGCCGTTGCTCCAAGAGCACAAGGCGTTAACAAGTTGGCTCTTGCAACTGCATTGTTTGCCGGAATAGCATCAGGCGCATGTGGCGAAACTAAAGAAACTGAGTGTCAAGAACCAGCAAATAAAGACTACCTCGCTTTTGGTACAGCAAAATCAGAAGATGGATTTAACTACAGAATTTCATTCAAACGCAAAGGCACTCCGGTATGTTTTGAAGAAACTGCTGAAGATCCTTTCTACGTTTTGGCCGATGTAAATAGCTCTGGTACAAAAACTGAAAAACAAGATGACCCTTTGGCAGAATATGACCCACAGAACCCAGGAGTACCTTACTCACAAAGCTTTTTCTCACAGGCAGAACGCTTAGAAGCTAATGTAGGAGCATATGACACACTTCGTTTTGGCACTGATAAAAGCCCCGATCTCGAAGATGGTGATAAAGTTTCTCAAGTTGTACAAGGTGTTCGGATCTGTCTCCTTGCTACAAATCCTGGAAAAGTAACTGACAAAGATTACTCTAAAAAAGTTGAAGAAAATCTAATTTACTGCACCAAAGAGAAAAGCATGTAATTCATGTCAATCACGATCAAAAATCCCTCTAAATAGCTTAGGGGGATTTTTTTGTTATTTTTCTAAAAAGTCTCACCGGTGAGACTCACTGCAAAATCCTCTAACCTGTAAATTTGACAATCTCGGCAAAAATGAGTATACTTATCGGAAGTCTCGAAACCCATTTTATTTGACAACCTCTGTTTTATATTGTGCGGTAGTATTCGAGGTGGATAGTTTATAGTTTACTGTAAACCATAAACTATAACTCATTAAACCATATTTACGCGCAAAATAAAAAAGGTTAGAGTCTGCGCGATGCAAAATAAAAATCCTATAAATAAGTTAGAAAAAATAATCATCTACGGCGACGGCAGCGCACTCGGGAATCCCGGCCCCGGGGGCTACGGAACGGTTATTGAATTTGGAGCCGAACAGATTTTATTAAAAGGAGGCGAAGCATACACAACCAATAATCGCATGGAAATGACCGCCGTGAGTGAAGGCCTTAAATGGGTTTCGAAAAATCATCCAGAGGTAAAAACATGCACGGTGGTGAGTGACTCGAAATTAGTAATTGAAACATTAAAGTCAGGCTGGAAGCGTAAAAAAAATCTTGATCTGTGGAAGGTGATCGACGCACAACTCCCCCACTTTACTAAAATTACATGGGAGTGGGTAAAAGGACACGCTGGTCATAAACAAAACGAAATTGCCGACCGACTTGCCAACGGCGAGGCCGAGCGATTCAAAAAAATCGGTGGCCGACGACCGAGTGTTACCCCGAAGATCGAAACCACCGATGAAGACTTGAACCAAAACACACTTTTTTAGACGCCAAAACACTCCTTCACCTTACCAAGAAGGTTATCTTTGCTCTGGAATCCTACTAAACGGCCAACCTCTGTTCCATCTTTCAAAAAGACGATGGTCGGAATTCCCTGTACTCCAAATTTCTGAGGAGTATTTGGATTTTCATCGACGTTCATTTTACCGATTTTAACTTTACCGACATACTGAGCTGCGACTTCTTCGTAAACGGGACCCATCATTTTACATGGGCCACACCACTCTGCGTAAAAATCGACCACCGAAAAGCCTGATTGTACTTCTTGCGGAAACGTTTGATCATTGAATAATTGTGCCATATGGACATCATGGTACCAAAATTAAGAAAGAAGTAAAGTTTGCACCATACGTCATACACTATACAATCATGAACACATGAAAAAGACACCCTCCTTTTTTGCAAAGAAAAAAATCCTCTCATTTATTGCGACACTGGTGTTCCTTATGAACGGCACACAACTCGCCTTCGCAAAACTCCCCATTGTGAGCCGTGAAAAATGGGGTGCCAATGAGTCTATTACCGTAGAAAAACCGACGACTGTCGAAGCAGACACCGCGACCGATACGATCTCGGCAGATAAAACTGAAAAAGACATAGACAAGTCAGCTGATTTTGGCAAAAACGATCCCGATATTCAAAAAGTAGTTGAGACTGACCCTAAAACGGGTGAGGCGCTCCGGTGGCCACTGCAGTACGCAAAAAAAATCCTCTATATTGTTGTTCACAATACGGCAATAAGCACAAATCTCGATCAGCCGATGAACCAGTTACAATCAATTTATACAGCTCATTCTAATAAACGTGGCTGGGGCGATATTGGGTATAACTATCTCATAGATCAAAAAGGTACAATTTATGAAGGACGAAAAGGAGGAGAAAAAGTTATTGCAGGTCATGCGCGTCCCGTGAATAAAGTTTCGATCGGAATTTCGCTTATAGGAAATTATGAGGAGGCTCAGACAACAACACAGATGGTAAATACGCTCGTTCGATTGATAGATGAAAAAACGCGACTCTATAAAATAAATCCGAAGGGGGTTAGCGCATACAAAGGCAAATCGTTTAATAACATTATGGGGCACTATGAAAACGATGCGACGCTCTGCCCTGGCATTTACATGAAACAAGCATTGCCCGTTATTAGAGACCTTGTCGACTACTATCAGCATTTTTACGAGAACGGAGATAAAAAAGGATTCTCACTCATAAAAAAACCCGAGGTCGTTTCGCTCAAACAGAACAAATCAGACACCTTTATTATTAGGATTCGAAACACTGACATTTCGAGCTGGAATAAAAATACGTATTTGGAAAATACCTCTGAAACTTCTTTACCGGTGAAAATTGGAACAATTGACGGGTTCACCGCCGTCAGTGACCTAGCGGCATTTTCAGTCGTAATCCCTGCTCAATCAACGAGCAAACTTATTATGCCAAAACTAAGAATAGTGGCTAATGGAACAAGAAAAAGCAACTATGTGTTCCCCTTTCCGGTTCTTGTTGAGGGGGTAAATATACCGGTTCGGCCACCCACACCGAAGGTGCTGTCACCAAAAATTGGTGATGCGAAAACCACCGCAACAGCTGGGCAAAAAACAGTAAAAAAAACAAAAACGAACGTGCGCGTGAGACTCACTGACATATGCACACAATACCAGTATCAACTGAGCAGCACCGATGGCCTTATGCTTTTGAATGCACAAAATAAAGCGAAAATACGCATTGCGCCGAATACAGTCGTGACGGTTCGTGCGAAGGCAAAAACAGGATACCAACTTTCGTATGACGGATATCTGCTTTCATCGAGCACTCCGCCGCGATTTGCATCACAAAAAACAGGAGGCGTGGTGACGGTGAAAAATTTCGAGAAACGTCCAAGCTGGAATATCGAGCTCAATGACAATCAATTTAGAGGTTCCATTGAAGTGCGCAGAGAAAATGGGGCAATGTACGTTATTAATGATTTGAGTTTAGAGGATTATATGAAAGGACTCGCCGAAGTTCCAAATGCCGATGAACTTGAAAAGGCAAAAGCGCTCGCCATTGCAGCACGTTCGTATGCCGCATACTACCGTGATGTTGGTGAAAAGTTTCCGGGCAAGCCATACGACCTCGATGATAATCCAGACCACACGCAAAAATATTTAGGATACGGATTCGAAGTTCGTTCGGCCGTCGCTCTTCGTGCGGTTGAAGAAACAAAAGATGCCATTCTCACCTACCAGGGCAAACAAGTTATCACTCCGTATTTTAATAAGAGCGACGGCCAAACGCGCAGTGCAGCCGAGGTCTGGCGCTGGACAAATGCGCCATATCTTGTAGGCGTACCCGATTCTTTCTGTGGCTCAACGGCACTTGCAGGGCATGGCGTAGGGCTTTCTGGCTGCGGGGCAACCGCACTCGCAAAAGCCGGCAAAACCGCCGAAGAAATCCTCAAATACTATTACACAGGAATTACCATAGAAAAAATGAGCCAAAAATGATATACTTTCTTGATGACTCTGAAACAAATCCCTCTCGAAAATTGTACTCACGACAAGGTGCGTGGAAAAAAACAATTTAACCCGGGGCAAAAAATAAAAAAAACAACAATCCCTCACCCGATGGGAATCTCTTTAAAGTCAGTCTGTGTTGATTTAGTCCACTTTATTAATAGAGATAATCGCCATACGGTTGAGCACCTTGAAAAAATGATTATGGAGTTGCAACGATCAGTCCTCTGGCTTCAAAAAAATAAACAAGAGATGACGAAGGGAAAGAAAACAGAGAAAAAGAAAGGAGCGTAACAGTACGATGTGGTATACTCGGGGCTATGGAAAGCCTTTTTTTTAAAAATGCACTCGCGATTAATACGGCGACTCATGCAGAAAGCGTTGCGGTTCTTCGCGAAAATAAAGTTATTGCGGCTAAAAAATGGAAGAGTAATAAAAATGAATCGTCGATGCTGCTGTCTTCTATATCAACGTGCCTTAAAAAAGCGGAACTCGAATACAAAGACCTCGACGCGATTATGTGCGTGAGCGGGCCTGGTCCTTTTTCTGCAGTACGCATTGGAACGGCAACGGTAAATGCACTTGGCTTTGGTATGAAAAAACCGGTCTATGCCATAACGAGCGAGGCACTATGGTATGTACGAAAAGAGTGGTTCGAGAAAAAACATAAAACGCCGAATGTATTCGTCGTTGCAAGTGCAGGCAAAGGCAATCTTGCGCTCATTGATTTTTCAGTACCCGCAAGTCTCGATGCGCGTGAGTCAATAAGCGAACATACTATTTTACCTATTGCTGAACTTATAAAAGAAATCGAGCTAAAAAGCGATAGCACGTCTGTAATTACCGTACTCTGCGACGTCACTCCGCTTGAAAAAAGTGTTTTCGCTGAAAAGTGCCCACAATCGTGGAAAATCTTCGACGAAACAGATACTAAAGCTATTTTACCTTTTGCCAAAGCCCTGCTTTTGACTCCACGGTCATTGATTTATCACGCAGAGTCGAATATAGTGATTCCGAGGTATTTGCGCCCTCCGACCATTACTCAAGCCAAAAAACCGACCTATGTCACACAATAATTTACTTCCCGTTATTCGACTTTCAATTGGTCTCATTGTATTGATGATTGGAATCATTGGATTAATAATTCCCATTTTGCAATTCGCGATTTTAATTCTTGTCGCGTTACCAATTATTAGCCCCTACCACGGAAAACTTTTTATTAACTGGGTTAAAAAAGCGTTTCACGATCTGACGAAATAAAAGATGTTGTACATTGTACCTACCCCTATCGGAAATCTCGAAGACATCACGTACCGCGCAGTGCGAATTTTAAAAGAGGTCGACGTGATTATTTGTGAAGATACACGGCACTCAGGCATTTTGCTCAAACACTACGAGATTTCGAAACCAACTAAATCGTTTCATTCACACTCGAGTGAGCGCGAACTTGAGGGAATTTTGGCACTTCTTCGTGAAGGCAAAAATGCAGCGCTGATTTCTGATGCCGGCATGCCAGGAATTTCTGATCCGGGCTATGTACTCATTCAACGAATCATCGCCGAAAATATTCCATTTACCGTTTTGCCCGGCCCCGTTGCGGCTCCGACTGCCGTCGTCGCCTCTGGTTTTGCGTCGCATCATTACCTGTATGTTGGATTTCTGCCACTAAAAAAAGGCCGACAAACGTTATTGAAAGAACTCGCGACGCTGCCGTATACGATCGTCTGTTACGAATCTCCACATCGAATTTTAAAAACACTAGGCGATTTGCAGACATATTTTGGACCCGAACGTCGCGTCAGTATCTGCCGCGAAATGACGAAACAATTCGAAGAAGTTTTGCGCACCACAACGATAGGAGCCTACGAACATTTTACAAAAAAAGCGCCACGCGGAGAATTTACATTGGTGATTGAGGGCAGTGCCGAATAGGCACTTTTTATGTTTCGAGATGATACCCAAACTTTGGCTAGTTGCCTCGCGGGTTAGCTGCGCACGTGCTATCATTTATTCATGAAGCGAAGTGGCGAAAAAGAGAAAACGGGTGACAGTGTGATTCTAACAAATCACATGGGTTATACCCTCATCGAACTCACCGTGGTCATGTTTGTAATCGCTATTTTAGCGGGAGTAGTTCTT
>CAYHBN010000006.1:33379-35655 GCA_964354865.1 uncultured Candidatus Peribacteria bacterium | reverse complement strand
GCACCGTCGATGGTAGCGATACTATCTTTGGAGCAAAAGTTAAAGAGCACCTTATTCACAAGATGCTTTTGCTTCAGCTCGCAAACAAACGAAACCCTATTGCTCACACCCTAACAAAGGGAGAAGTGAGTGGTGGTGGCAAAAAGCCTCGTCCTCAGAAACACAGCGGCCGTTCACGTCAGGGTTCAAACAGAAGTCCACATTGGATTGGTGGTGGCGTTGCACTCGGTCCGCGCTCTACTCAAAACTTTACTCAGCGTGCATCTAAAGGCGAACGCCGAAATGCTCTTTTCTCAGCTCTTGCTAGCAAGGCTCAAGATAGCCTCGTTGCTGCTTTAGAAGGATTCGAATCAGACAAACCAAAGACAAAAATGTTCAATGAGATGCTCGCAAAGCTACCATTCGAGAAAAAAGTACTCTTCGTACTTCCTGCTAAAAACGACCTCGTTTACAGATCAGCTCGCAATATTCCTCGCGTTAAAACTATCACTGTTAACTACTTGAACGTATCAGACCTTCTCTCGTACCAGAACATCGTTTTCTTCAAAGATGCACTACCTAAGCTCGAAGAAATATTTTTAAAAGCTAAGGCATAATAAGTGAGCGTCATCCTCTTGTACCCACTCTCTCCTCCCTATGAAAATCATCATCAAACCAGTCGTAACAGAAAAGTCTACTAAGCTTGCTGAAAAAGGCAAATACGAACTTATCGTCATGTCGAAAGCAACAAAGATTCAAGTTAAACACGAGTTCAAGAGACTCTATGGCGTAGATGCTCAAGATGTAAACGTCATAAAGGTTCCAAAGAAAGTTAGACTCGGAAAAAATCGTGCTGAACTTACAAAACGAGCAGCAGCTAAGAAAGTCATTGTTACTACAAAGAATCACGCAGTCGTTGACCTTGCAAAAGTAAAAGCATAACAGACACGAGCGCGAAAGCGCGAGTGTCATTCCCCGCCCCCATCCTCCCCTTCTCCTAACTTCTCCCCACATGCCAGTAAAGCACTACAAACCAACTTCAGCAGGACAACGCTTCCGCGTTAGTCTTACATACGAAGAGCTAACAAAGTCTAAGCCTGAAAAACGTCTTCGTGAGCGAATTCAAAAACATGCAGGACGTAATAATCAGGGTCGTCTCACTGTTCGTCATCGTGGTGGAGGTAATAAAGTCATGTATAGAATTATCGACTTCAAGCAAACTGCAAAAATAGGTGTTCCAGGTAAAGTAGCAGCTATTGAATATGATCCTTTCCGCACTTGTTTCATCATGCTTGTAAATTACGCAGATGGAAACAAGCGATACCACCTTGCTCCATTTGGAATCACCGTTGGTACTCCAATTCTCTGTCGTGAAAAGACAAAGATCAAGATGGGTAATCGTCTTCAACTTAAAAATATTCCTGTTGGCTTTGAAATCCACAATATCGAAATGACCGCTGGCAAAGGAGGACAAGTTGTTCGTTCAGCTGGTTCTTCTGCTCGACTCGTTGCTCTCGAAGATGACATGGCTCAAATTGAAATGCCATCTAAAGAAGTTCGCTACGTTCGCAGTGAATGCTATGCTTCAATCGGTCGCGTAAGCAACCCTGACCACAATCTCGTGTCTTTGGGTAAGGCTGGTCGCGCTCGATACAAAGGTCTTCGTCCAGAAGTTCAAGGTAAAGCGATGAACCCTATTGACCATCCACACGGCGGAGGTGAAGGCGGAACATCAATCGGTTTGAAACACCCTAAGACACCTTGGGGCGCTCCTGCTCTTGGCCACAAGACTCGAAAGAGATCAAAGTGGACTAATCGCTTTATTATTAAGACTCGCACAGGAAGACAACTTATCAAGATTAATGACTAGTTTGTAAGATCCTCTCTCTCCTCCCTCTAACTCGACTCCACATGTCACACCGAAGCTCAAAAAAAGGCCCCTACATCGTTCCATCACTTCTCAAAAAAGTATTGATGATGAATGCGCAGGGACAAAAGAAGATTATTAAGACCTGGGCTCGTGCATGCCACATCCCACCAGAATTCGTAGGACACACACTCGCCGTTCACAATGGAAAACAACACACACCGGTATTCGTTACTGAGAATATGGTTGGTCACCGATTGGGTGAATTCTCTCCTACACGTAAATTCAAAGGTCACGGAGGTAAGCTCGCAAAAGCGACTGGTACCGAAGCTCCTAGTGCGTAACAGGACCGAGCAGCAGCGAGTGTCCAGTAACCCCGTTCCCCTTCTCTCCCATACACTAGTCACAACGTCACCCCCTCATTATGAAA
>CAYHBN010000006.1:0-33279 GCA_964354865.1 uncultured Candidatus Peribacteria bacterium | reverse complement strand
CCCGTTCCCCTTCTCTCCCATACACTAGTCACAACGTCACCCCCTCATTATGAAAGCTATCCTACGATCAATCCGCATCTCACCTAAGAAAGTTAACTTGGTTGCAAAACTCATTCGCGGAAAATCTGCGCAGTGGGCTATCGACTTCCTTAACTTCACGCCTAAGCACAGTGCACGTCCTCTTATGATGACTCTCAAATCAGCTGTAGCAAACGCTGAAGAGAACTTCAAACAAGATAAAAAAGATTTGATCGTTACTAAAGTTCTCGTTAATGAAGGTTTTACTTTAAAGAGATTTCGTCCTGCATCACGAGGTCGATCACAGCCTATTCGCAAGAGAACAACACACATCACTATCGAAGTTTCTGTACGTCCTGGACTCTCTACTGCATCTAAAATGGCAGAACAAGAATCAAAGGCTAAGGTAATCGAAACAACCGCAACTGAAGTTAAAACAACTAAAGTGAAGAAAGCACCTTCAGCTAAGAAAACTTCTAAAACTGCCGTTACTGCTTAACTTCTACTGATCTTCTCCCCCCTCTAATAACTCTCCACACTATGGGTTCGAAAGTAAATCCAATTGGGTTCCGCATCGCAGTCAACAAAACATGGCCTTCTCACTGGTATGCAGATCGCCGTTCATACGCGAAAATTCTTTTGAATGACTTACGTCTTCGAGAATACTTGCAGAAAAAATTGACTGATGCCGGTCTCTCTACAATCGAGGTTTCTCGTAATGCGAACCAAGTAAGTGTAACTATCCATACTTCTCGTCCCGGTGTAATTATCGGATCACAAGGAGCAGCTATTGAAACACTCAAGAAAGAGCTTGAACTAAAGTTTAAGGAGAAATACAACATTAGTATTAAAGAGGTTAAAAAACCATATCTAGATGCTCGTGTCGTAGGAGAATTAATCGGAAAACAGATTGAGAAACGTATTCCTTACAGACGTGCATGCAAAATGATTATCGAACGAGCAATGGAATCAGGTGCTCAAGGAATCAAGATTCGTGTATCAGGACGTTTAAATGGAGTTGAAATTTCACGAAGTGAGTTCTTCACTCAAGGAAAAGTTCCTCTCCATACCCTTCGTTCAGATATCGATTATGGATATTTCAGAGCAATCACGACCTACGGTGCTATTGGTGTCCGCGTGTGGGTTTACAAAGGCCAATTGTTCAAGAAATAAAAGACCAGACACGAGCACCAGCGAGTGTCCTTCCCTCCCCCCCCCCTCTCTTACTAGAAACTATTCCCTCTCTCTATGTTACAGCCTTCAAAAACCAAGTACCGCAAATGGCATCGTATGCGTGGCAATCAACACGGCGTTGCTACGTCTGGAGCACAGCTCGCATTCGGTTCATTCGGTTTAAAATCTGAGTCATGTGGTGAAATAACTTCTCGTCAGCTCGAAGCTGCACGTCGTGCAATCGCTCATGAATTCAAACGCGGAGGTAAAATCTGGATTCGCGTTTTCCCTCACAAACCTATCACAAAGAAAGCTGCTGAGGTACCGATGGGTTCGGGTAAAGGTAACGTTGAACTGTATGTAGCAGCCGTCAAGAAAGGACACATCATATTTGAAATCGATGGCATAGATGAAAAAGCGGCTAAACATGCAATCTATCTTGCAGGATCAAAACTTCCAATTAAATTTAAATTCGTACAGTCACACTAATCATTATGCTTACAAAAGAAGAACTAAAAAAGTTAGCCGATAAGGATCTCGATATTGAGCTCACCGAAGCACAATCGAAACTCGTCAAACTGGGTATTGCTCTGAATGCACGTGAAACAAAGTCTGTTTCAGAACTAAAGACCTTGCGTAAATACATAGCTCGTATTAAAACATTCAAGCACGAATTGGAACTCGAGACTAAAGTTGAAAAGACGAAAGCTGCATAATAGGCGTGAACCCCACTGCGCAGCAGTTGTACCCGCACCCTCCCCCCTTGTACCCTATCTATCCCCCACTCATATGAGAACAAAAACTGGAACCGTACTTGCCTCTAAGATGCAGAACACTGTCGTCATAAAGGTAGACACCTTTAAGACACATCCAAAATACCGAAAGCGCGTACGTGTATCGAAGAAATTCTACGCTGATAATCCAGAAAATGCGGCATATGCTCCTGGTGATACCCTCACTGTATACGAATCACGACCTACTTCTAAATTAAAAAGATGGAGTGTCGTAGCACCTGCTATCGCAACTAAGTAATTACTTCTCAATTTCTACTAAGCTTTATACCCTACAGATATGTTACAAGAATATTCAAGACTCGTGGTGTGTGATAACACCGGCGCAAAGAAAGTAAAAGTCATCAAAGTGCTCGGTGGATCAAAACGCCGTTATGCACGCATTGGAGATGTTATCGTCGTCAGCGTTAAAGAAGCAATGCCACGTGGTCAAGTGAAGAAAAAGAGCATTGAGAGAGCTGTCGTTGTAAGAACTCACAAAGAGACTCCTCGTAAAGATGGTAGCTATATTAGATTCGACGACAATGCATGCGTCATCATCAACAAAGATGGTGAACCAAAAGGAACACGTGTATTCGGTCCAGTAGCACGTGAACTACGTGTAGGTTACCAGAAAATTATTTCACTAGCCCCAGAAGTACTCTAGTCATAAGATCGTTCGGTTCGTCCCGCTCAGCGGGGCTCACCTCTTCGCGCTCGGCCCGTGGCCTCGCACGAACCCCTTCCCCTTTCCCCCCACCTCAATATGAAACTCCACCTCGGCGATACAGTAGTAGTCACAGCTGGCAAGTATAAGACAAAGACCGGCAAAGTAATGCGCATCTCAGAAAAGACAGGCAAAGTGGTTGTTGAAAAAGTGAATATTCGAACAAAGCATATCAAGAAGAAACAAGGACAGCCTGGCCAACGAATTCAATTCGAGGCACCAATGGATGTATCAAAAGTGTCTGTTGTATGCCCGCACTGCAAGAAATCAACTAGAGTTGGATACGTTATGATTACAACCGACGACCGAACACGCAAACAACGAGTATGCAAGAAATGCAGCCAAAGCCTCGACAAAATATTTGACTCTAAGAAAGCTACAAAGAAGAGCTAACAATAACTCTTTCCTACACCACTCACCCTACTATACCCTAGTCCATTCCCACCATGTCACTCCAAGAACACTATAAAAAGAAAGTTGCAATTGAACTCAAGAAGAAGCTAAACGTAAAAAACGTTCATGCCGTTCCTAAGCTCGTATCGGTACACGTTAACGTTGGTATCGGCAGCTACGTGAGCTCAGGTAAAGATCATGAAGATGTTGTAAAAAACATCACTGCAATTACTGGACAGAAACCAATGGTTCAACGCTCTAAAAAAGCTATTTCAAACTTCAAATTGAAGATAAATATGCCTACTGGAGTTCTTGTTACACTTCGTGGTAAACGTATGTATGACTTCGTTGAAAAATTGATTTCTGTTGTATTACCTCGAATCCGTGATTTTCGTGGTATCTCTCCTAAAGCCTTCGATGGAAAAGGCAACTATTCTATCGGAATTAAAGAGCACTCAGTATTTCCAGAAATACTTTCAGAAGATGTCAGCAAGATTCACGGCGTACAAGTTAATATTCGCACCAATGCGGGTAATAACGATGACGCACGCGAGCTTCTTACTGCTCTCGGTTTCCCTTTCAAAAAATAACAGCTCAGACACGAGCCCCCGGGCGTGTGTCCGATACATTGTCCCCGAAATAATCATTTCCTCCTTCTCTAACTCCCCTCCACATGGCTCGATTAGCACTCAAAGTAAAGCAAAAACGTAAACTCGACAACTTCCTTAAAGCACTTTCACAGGGAAAGAAACCTGAGTTCTCAACAAAGGTTTACAATCGATGCAAACTCTGTGGTCGCCGAGGAGGTTACATGCGAAGATTCGAACTATGCCGTATTTGTTTCCGTGAAAAAGCACTTTTCGGACTTATCCCAGGTATTCGTAAAAGCTCTTGGTAAGCACGTAACAAACGCAGTGAGCGAAGTGCCTTGGTCCCGCAAAGCGGGACACCCAACTCGCAAAGCGAAACCGTTCCCCTAATATAATCACCCCGTTACCTCTTCATAACTTTCTCTCTCCCCATGCTAACCGATACAATTGCACAATTCCTGACAAAACTTCGAAACGCTTCGAAAGCTAAACACGAAACAGTAACTGTTAGATCTACAAAAATGATCAAAGCATTGAGTGCAGTGTTGGCAAAAAGAGGATTTATAAAGAACGTTCGAGAAATCGCAATTCCAACTCGTGGCAACCGATCAACGGTTAAAGGCCTTCTTATTACATTAGACACCGAGCGTGATGCACTTAGTTTAACTCGTGTAAGCAAGCCAGGTCAGCGCATTTATGTTGATCACACCGTAATACGAGCAGTGCGAAATGGATTTGGTATCGGTATTATCTCTACCTCAAAAGGAGTTATAGCAGACTCTGAAGCACGCAAATTGAAAGTTGGAGGTGAATATATTTGTAAAGTATTTTAACAGACACGAGCACCAGCGAGTGTCCTTTCCCCTGTCCCCTTTCTCTTCCCCCTAACTTATCTCCCCATGTCACGTATCGGAAAACAACCTATAGCAATACCATCAGGCGTCGAAGTAACTGAAAAAGATGGACTTATCACGGTAAAATCGAGCAAAGGCACGTTGACTTTCAGATTTCATCCACGCATGAAAATAGTCATCGAAGCTGGTGTACTCACTGTTAATACAACCGGTGAAGAAATCATCGACAACAGTCTTCACGGACTTACTCGAACTCTCATAAATAACATGGTAATTGGTGTTACTAAAGGGTTTACTAAAGAACTTGAGATTCAAGGAGTTGGTTACAAAGTTGCGTTGAAAGGTAAAAACCTCGACTTTGCACTTGGATATTCTCATCCTGTAGTATTTGATGCTCCAGAGGGAATTACATTTGAAATAGACAAAGACAAGAAGAACATAATCAGAATCTCTGGTATTAACAAAGAACAAGTAGGACAAACTGCAGCGAAAATTCGTTCACTTCGACCTCCTGAGCCTTATAAAGGAAAAGGTATTCGTTACCTCGGTGAAGTTGTACGCAAGAAAGCTGGTAAAGCTGCTGCTACTGCTAAATAGCGAGCGCCCAGCGCGAGCTATTCTGGCCCCGCTTTGCGGGGCACCCCCAGAGCGAGCAAGGCTCGCTCATCCCCCCCCTCTAAAATCCCACTTCAACTTTCTACCCCTTTCCCTCTATGAATAAGACACCTGCACAAAAACGAGAATTCCGACGCGCACGCGTTAGAGCAAAGCTCAACGGAACAGAATCACGACCACGATTGGTAGTATTCCGAAGCTTGTCATCTATCTATGCTCAACTTATCGATGATACGAAAGGAAAAACAGTCGTATCTGAACACGATATGAAGACAAACGAGAAGATGACAAAGACTGAAAGCGCTAAAGCAGTCGGTATTGCAATTGCAAAAAAAGCCACTGCAAAAGGTATCACCGAATGTGTCTTCGATCGAAATGGCTACATGTATCATGGACGAACAAAAGCTGTTGCTGAAGGCGCTCGTGAAGGTGGACTTAAATTCTAGTTTTAAGCTCACTCGGGATTCGAACTGGCGAAGCCAGATTCTCATCCCTCATCGCGCTCGCACCGTGTGCTCGCACTCTCACTAAAATATTCCGTTCCTCTATTCATCACTACTTCCAATAAATCACTACTATGCCTAAAGGTGGACAAGACAATAAACAACAAGGTGGCGGCAGAAATCCAGGTCAAGGTGGCAGAAACCCAAGACAAGGTGGTCGTCGAGAGAGAGAACCATCAGAATTCGAAGAAGAAGTACTCCAAATTGACCGAGTTACCCGTGTGGTAAAAGGAGGTCGTCGTCTTCGTTTTAGAGCAACTGTTGTTATTGGAAACAAGAAAGGCAAGGTTGGTCTTGGTATTGGTAAATCAAACGAAGTTGTCGTTGCAATTCAAAAGGCAATCCGACAAGCAAAGAAAGATATGGTAATCGTTCCTATGCAAGATGGAACAATTCCTCATGAGATTAAAGTTAAATTCAAAGCAGCACGAATACTTCTTATGCCTGCAGGTAAGGGTACTGGTATTATTGCCGGTGGTGCCGTTCGAAGAATTATGGAACTTTCAGGAGTTCGAAATCTTCTCTCGAAAATGCTTGGAACTTCAAATGCTATTACCAATGCTAAAGCGACTATGATTGCTCTTTCACGATTGAAAGCTCGAAAAGTAGTTGGTCAAAAAGCTCCTGTTGTAGCGGCAGCCCCAGCTGCAGCAAGCGAAAAAGAAGAGCAAAAAGCTAAATAACAGGCACGAGCCTTCGGGCGAGTGTCCTTCCCTCCATTCTCTGTTAACTCCTCTTCCCTCTCATACTTCTATCTTCTTCTGTAGCTTAACTCATCTCCCCCATGCTTACTCACTCAAATTTAAAGCCCGCTAAAGGATCACGCCGTTTGAAACGACTTCTCGGTCGTGGAGATGGTTCAGGTCATGGTTCATACTCAACTAGAGGTTGTAAAGGTCAATCATCTCGTACAGGTGGTGGTACAAAACCTGGTTTCGAAGGTGGACAGACTCCTCTTATTCGCCGCTTGCCGAAAATTCGTGGTTTTAAGAATCCAAACCGAACAAGCTACCAAGTTCTTAACGTAGCTCAACTCGAGGTATGTGACGCAGGTGATATCAATACTGTTCTTCTCTTCGAGAAAGGGCTCCTCTCAAGCAAAACGCTTCCTATTAAACTACTTGCAAAAGGTGAAGTAACAAAGAAATTCACCATTACAGTAGATGCCGCTTCTGTATCAGCTATCGAAAAGATTGAGGCAAAAGGCGGAAAAGTAATCATTCCAAAACTTACACCGAAAGTTTTTAACTGAAAGCCACTTTTATAGGGGCTTTTTTGATGTAATCTTAAATAGAAATCTCCTATGTTTAAAAAACTATCACAGGTACTGCGGTCTCCAGATATGCGCAAAAAGATCTTCTTTACACTTGGTGCGCTCCTTTTATTTAGACTTACGACTCAAGTTACTCTCCCCGGAGCAAATCTCGATGCGATTAGAACGATATTCTCTCAAAATAACCTGCTTGGTGTTTTTTCAGCGTTAACAGGAGGAAGTGCAGAAAACTTTTCAATTGTATTGATGGGTGTTTCTCCTTACATCAATGCATCTATTATCATCCAGCTTCTCACCGTTATTATTCCTAAATTCGAGGCTCTTTCTAAAGAAGGACAACAAGGACAAAAGACACTTAATAAGTATACTCGTTGGTTAACCGTTCCACTCGCATTGCTTCAGTCATATGGAACAATTGCCCTTTTGAACACACAATCACAGCTCCCGATTGTTGAAAATATTGCAAATCCAATGGTTATCATTCCTATTATGATTACTGCAACAGCCGGTACTATGTGGCTTATGTGGTTGGGTGAAATTATTACGGAACGCGGTATTGGAAATGGAATTTCTCTTATCATTTTCGCGAATATCGTCTCTGGTATTCCGCAAATCATTGCGCAAGGTCTTTTTATCGGTCAGGTAGATTCAAGTGCGTTTATTCCATTCGTCGGAAACATTCTCTTTACCATTATTATGTTGGTATTGATCGTGCTTATGACTGAAGGCGAACGACGCATTCCACTTACCTATGCTGGTCAGAAAATGCAGCTTGGTGCAAATCAATCAAATCTTCCTATTAAGATTAACCAGGCAGGTATGGTTCCGATCATCTTTGCTGTTTCTCTTATTAACTTTCCAGGTCTTGCTGGTCAACTAATGCAACGAGCATCAAGTGCAAAAATTAGAGGATTTGGAGAATCACTCATCTCGTTCTTCAATCCTGGCAGCACAACCTATTTGGCGCTTTACTTTGTGTTTATTGTGCTCTTTACCTACTTCTACGTATCAATCACCTTCAATCCTAAACAGATAGCTGAAAATATTCAGAAACGCGGTGGATACATTCCTGGCATTCGTCCTGGAACACAGACCGTTGAATATATCTCAAGGATTTCTAGCCGACTTACCTTATTTGGAGGATTATTCCTCGGTTTCATTGCACTTGCACCAAGCATTTTGAACACATACATTTTCAAAACAGCAGGCTCTGGCGCGGTTGCAAACCTTATCTCTGGTGCAGGTATGATCATTATCGTTGGTGTCGTGCTTGAACTTGTAAGACAGGTCAATGCGCAGTTGATCATGCATGATTATGATAAGCTTGTTTGAGGATTGGTTTGGAAATATTCGGTTCGAGTCAATCGAGTGAAATATGGCCACAAAGTCGAGAGTCCCGCATAGCGGTACTCTCTTTTTTTGAGCATACATGATGCTCAAAAACGGTGGCCAGACTATTTCACTCGCTCGCCTCTTCCCAAATATTTTAAACCAATTCTCTTCAAATTTATTCAAAAGTGTCACCGGTGAAACTTCTAATTCGGCAAATTCTAATCTGTTAACTGGGCTTCAAAGGCACACACTTGACAATATTGATGTAATATAGCACTCTTTACCAATAACCTATTTATTTTATGTCAGGAACAAATCGCCCTAAGGGCACAGATGAAGATTACGTATTTACTCTTAACCCTGCCCAATCAACCGTTGATACTGATGGTGTCTACAATTCTTGTGAGGATGCTCCATGCATCGTTGAGCCAGACATGACGTGCCGTGGCACCGATGTCTTAGACTCCGATGGCGAGTGCGCAGGTGATAGCATTGACAACTGTACTAAAACCCCAAACGACGTCGTTGAAGCGGTGCAAGGTGACTTTGCAGAGTGTATATGTACTGGCCCCGATCTAGGCTGTATCGCTCCGGGCTTAACCAGCGTAGTAATAATGCCTGACGATGATATGAATCTAAAATGTGAAACTAACTTTCCCGATATTGAGTGTGGGTTACCAGAAGTAACTACGATAGACGACAACTACCTAGATGGTACCGGCCCTTCAGAGGCAGAACAAGAACTTATTTGTGATGCTCGTCTTGGTTTCCAATCATCTTTAGAACGCGATCCATTTCAAGGAGAGTGCATTCGCGGAGTTCAGACTTGCCTCCCAAACGTGACTGGCGGAACTATTGGTTGGGTACTAAATGATGGTCCAATTTTCCCTGCCGCTGACACTGAAATGCCAAATGGCCTTGATTATGATTGTGACGGGGTTATCGATGAAATCGATGAAGGCGAATTCCCTATCGAAAATTCTGGAGTAGGGCAAATTATAGCTACACCAGGAGAAATGGTAACTGGATATGCAGGCGAAAGTAATGAAGGCCTTGTTGCAGTTTGTTCGGGTGCAAATTCTGTATCTTTTGTAAAACCGACACAGAAATAATCTCAATAAAAAGGCTAATATAAAAAAGAGGGGGCCAGAAATGGCCTCCTCTTTTAAGTTTTCTGTGATATATTTTGCGCACTATGGATTACATTCTCTTCGGAATTCAAGGTGCCGGAAAAGGCACGCAGGCAAAATTTTTAGCAGAAAAAACAGGAGCACAGTACTTTGAAACAGGCGGTGAACTTCGCCGGCTTTCGAGTGAAGATTCCCTTCTTGGTAAAAAAGTTAAATCAATTATCGATGCAGGCCATTTGGTCGACAACGACGTGGTGATGGAAATTGTTGAGAACTTTTTGTCAAAAGCAGTGGCTGAAAAAGGTGATGACTGTTCAATCATTTTTGATGGCATTCCACGAAACATGCACCAAAGCGAAACGCTAACCGTACTGCTGAATAAGTACAGCAGAAACTTTACCGGCCTCTATTTTGAACTTGCACGTAATGCGGCAGAAAACCGCTTACTAAAGCGCCGAATCTGTAAGTCATGTAAAGCAGTTTACCCCGCAATGTACGACAAACCGACCTGTGAAAAATGCGGTGGCGAACTTATTACACGCGCAGATGACAATGCGGAATCAATCAAAACTCGTATTGAAATCTTCTATACAGAAACGACCCCCATCGTTGAAAAATGGCGAGAGCTTGGCAAAATGATTTCGATTAACGCCGACCAACCTATCGAAGCAGTGACGAAAGAAATGATGACTAAAATATAATTATCCACGACGAACTTTTATGATGACCATTAAAACCCCGGAACAAATTGCGCTCATGCGCGAGGCAGGTAAAATCCTCGCCGACATTCTGCATGAACTCGCAATTTCAGTAAAAATTGGAATGACTCCCGCTGACCTCAACATAAAAGCCGAAGCACTCATGCACCAGTACAACGTGCTCCCCTCTTTCAAAGGCTACCACGGGTTTCCGGCAGTAATCTGTACAGCAATCAACGAAGAGGTCGTGCACGGAATTCCTGGCAAGCGCGTCATTAACGATGGAGACATTATTACCATCGACTGCGGCGTCATTCACAAAGGTTGGCAGAGCGATGCTGCGGTCACGGTGCTGGTCGGCAACGTCGCCCCCGAGGTGAAAAAATTCGTTGAAACGGTACAAAAGTGTTTCGATAAAGTATTGCCGGTAGTAAAGGCCGGCAACCATGTCGGAGATATTGGATTCACGATTCAAAACTGGATTGAATCAAACGGGTACTCAATTGTACGCGATTACGTTGGTCATGGCATCGGACGCGAAATGCACGAAGAGCCGCAAGTGCCAAATTTTGGCCAAAAAGGCAAAGGACCGCTACTCGTACCGGGTATGGTCATAGCAATAGAACCCATCATAAATATGGGTAAAAGATTCGTAGATGTGCTCGAAGATGAGTGGACCGTAGTGACACGCGACGGCTCTATGGCCTGCCAAATCGAACATACGATTGCAATTACCGCTAATGGAAACGAAGTTCTAACGAAATACAACGGCAACATATATTCTGTGTATTCGCAATAGATTTGTAACATAAACTTTTGTGTTACAGGCCGTTTTTGCTAATATCCCTCTGCTTATGCCTAAGGGAGAGAAATTTACGGTCGAAGGTGTCGTTGTAGAAATGCACCCAAACGCCATGTTCTCGATCCGTATACTCGACCCTGGGTTCCCTGAGAACTACATTGTTAAGGGATATATCTCCGGCAAGATGCGAATGCACTATATTCGCATCATCCCAGGTGACAAAGTCACCGTGGAACTTGACCCGTTAGATATGACTAAGGGACGGATAACATTCCGTAAAAAAGAGGTGTCTAATTTTCAGCCATACAATCGCCGTTAGGCATTTGATCTCGCTGTTATCCTCGCAATCATTACTTATTTCTCTTTCCCGCATTTATGAAAGTTAGAGCATCAATCAAACCGATGTGCGAACACTGCAAAGTAATTCGCCGCAAAAGAATAGTACGCGTTATCTGTCCTAAAGATCCTAAGCACAAACAGCGCCAAGGATAGTTTTTTTGAGACTTACGAGGTCCTCGCATACCTACAAACGTCTTCAATCTAACTACGCCGGGCCTGACTCATTTACTTCTTATCCTCTCTCTGAACCCATTGCTGGTTCACTCTCGCTCATCTAACAACACTCATTATGATTCGTATCGCTGGTATTCAAATCCCTGACAATAAACACGTTGAGTTTGGACTCACTATGCTTTTCGGCATCGGACGCCCAACATCAGTTAAGATTCTTAACGACCTCAATATTCCTCTATCCACTCGTGTAAAAGATTTGAGTGAAACCGATGTGAATCGTATTCGTGAAGTTATTTCTAAAATAACAACTGAAGGCGACCTTCGAAGAAAAGTGCAAATCGACATTAAACGACTTACAGAAATCAACTGCTACCGAGGACTTCGTCACCGACGTCGTTTGCCAGTTCGTGGCCAACGCACAAAGACAAATGCTCGTACTCGAAAGGGTCGACGTATGACTGTGGCTAATAAGAAGATGGTTACCAAGTAGCACGTAGTGCTACTCTGGAGCGCCTGGCTCTCATAAAGGCGCGAACCTCTGACCCCTTGTACCTTTTCTCCTAACTCATCTAACTCTCTCCCCTCCCATGGCTGAAGAAAAAAAGACACCCGCGCAAGAATCACCCTCAACCGAGGCAAAATCTGCTCCTAAGAAGAAATCTAAAAAACGAAAGCTCGTTGAAGGCCGAATTTATATTAATGCAACCTACAACAACACTATTATCACTATCACTGAAATGGGAGGTAGTGTCGTATGCTGGGCATCAAGCGGTTCATGCGGATTCAAAGGCACTCGTAAAGCTACTCCTTATGCTGCATCTGTCGCGGCTGATACTGCAGCTGGTAAGGCGAAAGCTATGGGTCTTGAGAAGGTCCACATCATTACAAAGGGCGTAGGAAACGGCCGAGATCAGGCTATCCGAGCTCTCAATGCTGCTGGATTTTCAATTGAATCAATCTCTGATACGACAGCTATTCCACACAATGGTTGCCGTCCTCGAAAAGCACGAAGAATTTAATCTCAATCTCTTACTACTCTTACTCTCTCTCATATGGGCCGTTATACAGGACCAGTCTGCCGCCTCTGCCGACGCGAAGGCATGAAACTCTGCGATAAGCACAAGTGTGCAACTCTCAAACGAAATTTTCCACCAGGTATGCATGGCAAATCAAGCCATGGCAAGCCATCTGGTTATTCAAAACAGCTTCGTGAAAAACAGAAAGCTCGTCGTATCTTCGGCATCTCTGAAAAGCAGATGGTTAAGTACTACAAGAAAGCTGTTAAAGCGAGTGGCGACTCAAGCACACAGCTTGTCGAGCAAATGGAGCGACGTCTAGACAATGTTCTATTCCGCGCAGGATTTGGAACAACACGCAGACAAACACGTCAATTTGTTGCTCATGGATTGTTTAACATGAATGGGCACCGTGTAACTGTTCCCTCAATTCAAGTGAAAGAAGGTGATACATTTACTGTCCGCGAAAAAAACCGCGCAATGAATGCATTCAATAACTTGGCAAAGGCAAGTCAGCCAAAATGGTTGAGTGTCGATGCTCCAGCCTTCACCGGCAAAGTTATTGCAAAGCCTGAAAAGAGCGATATGGAAGCTGCATTTGATGCTCAGGTCATTATTGAGTTCTACTCACGCTAGCCCTTTCGCCCTTACGACAAAAATTCGTCGGGGCTTTTATTACTTGGATACTATGTGCGTCGGCTGTAGTCATAGCAGCTATCGGCCCCCGCCATTACTATCCATTCAACTCCTAATTTTCTAAACTAACTCGCTATGCACCAAATACAAGAAGAAATTGGTCTTCCAAAAATCCGCGTGCAAAAAGTGTCAGGAAACGTAGCTACCTTTACAATAAGCCCTTTGCCTACTGGCTACGGCACCACTATTGGTAATGCGTTTAGACGTGTTCTTCTCTCTTCTGTTCCTGGTGCAGCGGTTTCTGGTATTAGAATTGACGGCATTACCTACGAATACGCAACTCTTAAGGGCGTAAAAGAAAGTGTGCTCGACATTATGTTGAATCTCAAGAATCTTCAACTTAAGAAAGTAAATAAAGAAGTTGGATTTGCAAATCTTAAGGCAAGCAAAGAAGGAGTTGTTACCGCAGCAGACATTCAGGTTCCTGGTGACGTTGAAATTTTGAATCCTGAACTATACATTACGACTCTCGATCACGGAGGAAAACTCAATATTGAACTTCGTGTTGAAAAAGCAGTTGGATACCGACCAGTTTCTATGGTTCCAAAAGACGATGCATCACTTGCAGACGTTATCTGGATCGACGCTTTCTTCTCTCCTGTTAAGAAAGTTCGTTACGACGTAGAAGCAACTCGTGTTGGCTCACTCACAAATCTAGACAAACTTACCCTCGAAATCGAGACAAATGGTGCTATTAGCCCAGAAGACGCACTAAAGTTCTGTGCAAACGTTCTTACCTCATACTTCGGACTTTTCAATGCTGAAGGTATTGCAATCGAACCAGATTTCATTACCGATGCATCAAAGATTTCTCAGAAAGTACAGGAAGAAGAATCAAAGAAACCAACGCAGGAGTCGTATACACCAATTGAGATCCTTGGGCTCTCTCCCCGAACGCTCAATGCGCTCATCAATGGTGAAATCGGCTCTATCGAAATGCTTACTAAGTGCACTGAGAGCAAACTGACCAATCTTCGAGGATTTGGTCGCAAGGCACTGAACGAAGTAATCGCCGCATTGGCAGCCCGTGGATTCAAACTGTCAGACAATTAGTAAGCTCGCGTCGGTTCGAAATCCCGCACAGCGGGACTTTCTCACCTAGCTCGCGGCACCACCGTGTGGTGCCAAGATACATTATACCTATTCCCTAGTCCTCTCCCCCATGCGTCATCGAAAGAAAGTTAAAAAACTTGGTCTCAACAAAGAGCACCGCGAATCACTCGTGAAGCAACAGCTCTCAGCTCTTATCACTCATGAGCACATCAAAACGACAGAAGGACGAGCGAAGGCTCTTGCTGCTCGTATGGGTCGTGCTATGCGATTGGTAAAGAAACAAGAGAAGCGTGAAGCTATCCGTTCACTTGTTGATTATGTTGCTACAAAAGAGGTTTCAACGAAAATGGTTGACGTATTGAAGACAAGATACGAGAATAGAACCTCTGGATTTACCCGTATCATCCGCCTCGGCCTAAGAAAAGGTGACGCCGCTCGCTTGGTCCAGATCGAGTTAGTCTGATCTTCCTATCCACCTAACTCTCTTCTAACTACTTCTCTCCCCCCCTCATATTATGCAGATTAAACAGAATCAAAAGACAACCATTCCCGTACCGAAAGTTACGGAAAAACGAGCATGGCATGTAGTAGACGTTAAGGGCAAAACCCTTGGTCTCGTTGCTACTCAGCTTGCAGACATTCTCCGTGGCAAGAACAAGCCAGAATTCACTCCTCAGCTTGATTGTGGCGATTACGTCGTCGTTCTCAATTGCAAAGAAATTCGCCTTGCTCGCAACAAGATGGATACAAAAATGTATTACTGGCACACCCAGTATCCAGGAGGAATTCGCGAGAGAACAGCTCGACAACTCTTAGACACAAAACCTGAAAAAGTTTTATATGACGCAGTTTGGGGTATGCTTCCTCGCAACAAGCTACGCCGATTTATCATCAAAAAACTTCGTATTTTCCCAGGAATGGAACATGAGCATTCTTCTCAGAATCCTAAACCACTTGAACTTAAATAACAGTGCGAGCGAAGCGAGCACATTTGTACCCGCTCCCGACTGAACCCTCTCCCCAACTTATAACTAGAATCCCCTTATGCCGAAAGCAACTACTAAAAAGACTACCGCCCCTAAAGCGCCGAAGGCTCCTAAACCAGCAGCTGCAAAAGCTCCTGTAAAGGCTACCGCAAAAACTGCTACCCCTGTTGCCGAGAAAAAGGCAGTAGTAAAAACAGCAATTGCAACGGCTAAAAAAGTTAAGATTGGTGAAAACCGTCCTTATTTCTACGCACTTGGCAAACGAAAGACAGCTGTTGCATCTGTACGATTGTATAAAGATGGAACTGGTCTTATCACTGTCAATGGCCGCGATTTTGAAGAATATTTCCCTGTATTTACAGATCGAGACACCATTATGTCTGCGCTTAAGATGGCGAATGCTGAAAAGACATTCGATATCAGCGCGAAAGTTCAAGGTGGTGGCGTACACGCACAAGCAGATGCTCTTCGTCATGGTGTTTCAAAAGCACTTCTCGAATTTGACCTCAGCCTTCGTGCAGTACTTAAATCAGCCGGATACCTAACCCGCGACTCTCGTAATAAAGAGCGTAAGAAATACGGTTTGCACCGCGCTCGTCGTGCACCACAGTTCTCAAAACGTTAATCGACGTCACAAAACTATCAAAAAGGATTTCGTTTTACACGGAATCCTTTTTTCTATTACACAAGTTTCAAGCTGCTCTGTGTTTCACATTGAAACGCGCTGCTATGGTGTTTTGTACATTAGCCATAGCTTGCGCTGGATTTGCTGATACTGGATCGACGGGATAGAACTCTCTTTCGATGCCATCTTCGGCAAGCACCGCAATTCCCGCACGTACTATCTCATGTTTTGCATTTGCTTGAATTCGAGCCACGACTTTTTCACCGCGGCTTAATTCAATGACAGGGCGTTGATCACGAGGATATCTTTCATTCGAGATAGAGAGTGAAACTAAACCAGTGGCATTGAGCTCTGCAAAAATTCTCTCAACTTGTTCGGCCGGTACGGTATTTGGAATCTCCAATATGTATGAATCGGTTCCTGGATGAGAATCACCATTTGATGAACGAGCCGTAGTTGCTTTGGCTAAAAAACCATATGGTACGTTTTGGGGTTTAGCAATTCTGTCATAGAGCTTTTCAGTAAGCAACTTTACAGAGGAAGAACTCAACTCAGGCGTAAAGCGATAATGATACATTGCACCTTCTGACAGTACCGTTGCCCGTGATGGTTCTTCTGGTATTGTATTTATCATAGCGGGTATATTATAACATATAATCGGCTTTTTAGTAATCCCCTGTCATGAAAATGACTGGTTTAGTATACTACTGCCCATGCGCTTCGATATTCTCACCATTTTTCCTGGCCTCATCGAGGGATACCTCGGCGATAGTATTTTGAAACGGGAGATTTTAAAGAAGACCGTCAAAGTAGTTGCCCACGATATTCGTGCCTATAGCAAAGATAAGCACGGGAAAGTTGATGCGCGCGTGTATGGTGGTGGCGCGGGCATGCTCATGACTCCCCAGCCATTGTACGACGCGATTAAAGCGGTGAAGCGCAAGAATAAGGGCGCGAAGGTCGTGTATATGTCTCCAGCGGGCAAGGTTCTCACCCATGCGCTCGCGCGAAAGCTTTCGAAACGAAAGGGGCTGATTATTTTGTGTGGCCGTTATGAAGGAATCGACGAGCGAGTAAAAAAACTCTGCATCGACGAAGAAATTTCGATCGGTGAATATGTTTTATCGGGCGGTGAGTTGCCGGCGTTGGTTGTTGTAGAAGCCATTACTCGCCTACTCCCCGGCGCGCTCGGCGACGAACGCAGCGCGCATGAAGACTCGTTTAGCGAGGCGTTTGAAGGCAAAAAAGAGTATCCAAACTACACGCGGCCCGCTGAATTTATGGGATTGAAGGTGCCAAAAGTCCTTTTAGAAGGACACCACGCAAAAATCGATGCGTGGAGAAAAAAGAAGCTGAAATAAAACGGAGGATCCTCAGAAAAAACAGTTTGCCTCACTCTTTTGTTATAAAAACGGCGGCTCTTCCCCCGATTGGCACGTGAGAATTTGCGAACAAAATAAATGAGTCCTTCCCTGCGATGTGGGTCTCCTCGGCGTCGCGGGCGACTACTTCTTCTTCTTGAAGTTGCTCGAAATTTTCGAATTGCCGTGTGAATTGAAAATGCTCAGTTTGTTTGGTGATCTTTTTTCCCATCTGCCACAGCTGTACTTCTGGAATAACTCGCTTTATACCTCTATCGGTAATTTCTGAAAAAATCGCCGTTATAACTTTGGGAACCATACGTCGCGCTCTACTGCTCGCGATCTGTCCTAACTCAATGGTACATGATTCTGAACCAAAATTCTGTGCCGTGTAGCCGGCAAATGTCGTCAGTTTTCGATCGGCTTTATAGATAAATTGAACGATATTATGTATAGAAAATCTGAGCGCGAAGTCGTAAAAAGCCTCTACGGGCTGAACCTTTGCACGTGAACAGAGGGCAAATGAAAAGGGAATATTTTGAATCGTGCAATGTAAATCTCGGTGAAGTGTTGGCTTAAAAGAATTCACCCATTTTTTAATTTCGACGATGCGCGGATGTTCATCTTTATTAAATGAACGATTAAAATCACATCCATCGCTCGCCACGCGCTTACAATCTTGAATGGCCTGCAGATTAGCTAAAATAATCATAACCGAACCACTTGTTACTTCAACTCGCCCTGACTCTAAATCCTTTAACACGGCATTTATGACTTTCTGCCCCTCAACTTCATCGCCATGAATTCCCGCAGAATAGAGCCTTCGGGGGCCTTTAATACCTGAGTCAAAAAGAAAAATTCCGGGAGCTAATGTTGTCATAAACAGAGTATATCTGTGGTATTCTTATTGCGCTATGTCTACCACCTTAGGCCTCACCACCGAGGCAGCTCAAAATGCGCTTAAACAATACGGAAAGAACGTTATAAAACCAAAACGGGCAACGCCTCTTATTGTGCAATTTTTAAGACAATTTGCCGATGTATTAGTAGTTATTTTAATTGCGGCGGCTGGTGTTGCGTATTACGTTGGTGAACAAGTCGATGCCATTATTATTGCGGCGATCGTCGTTATTAATGCATTGATAGGATTTTTTCAGGAGTATAAGGCCGAACGTGCCATTGAGGCGCTTCGAAGTATGTTGCAACCAAAAGCGCGCGTCATTCGTGATAATGAGGAGAGAAGTATCGATGCATCACGTCTCGTACCGGGCGATGTGATTATTTTAAGCGAAGGAGACAAAGTTCCCGCTGACTGTGTTTTGCTCAATGCAAGTGAACTCACGATAAACGAATCAATTCTTACCGGAGAGTCGGTACCGGTAAACAAACACATGACGATTGAAACCGAGAATGCTCAAATGCAACCGAAAGAATCTGAGTATGACGCCTTCCATGAGAGCAAACTAACAGATAAATCGGGACTCAGTGATCGCGCAAGCGCACACAATTTGAGCAGCGAAAATCGGATTTTTATGGGAACCGAAGTTTCTCATGGCACCGCAATGGCACAGGTTATCAGTACGGGACTTTCAACTGAGTTTGGGAAAATTGCACAACTCACCACATCGACAAAAAAAGATTTAAGCCCCCTGCAAAAAGAACTCAAACATATTGGCGGATTGGTGGGAAAAATCACACTCGTTATTGCAGTACTCCTTTTTATTGTTGGATACCTCATTCAAAATCGCCCACTCGTCGATACAATTTTATTCGCGATTTCAGTGGCCGTTGCGGCGGTTCCTGAGGGATTACCGACCACAATTACCGTTGCGCTCGCGCTCGGTGTGCAACGAATGGCGAAAAAAAATGCGATTATAAAACAGCTCTCTTCAGTTGAAACGCTTGGCTCAACAACCGTTATCTGTAGCGATAAAACGGGCACACTCACAAAGAATGAGATGACCGTGCAGCAACTCTTTTTTGACGATCACACGGTTACCGTAACAGGAGTTGGCTATGAACCATCGGGCGAATTATCTGCAGTAAAATCTACCATGCCACAAAACGCGCCAACATTATTTGTGTCGTTTACGAAAGATACACTCCACTTAGTTGCTTATAAAAATCCAAATTTATATGAGCACTTAGAGTTGCTCACACGGGCAGCGGTTGTCTGTAACAATGCGCGGCTAACATTTGTGGCGTCACCAATTGCACTGCCGAAAGCACAAAAAGTTTCGTTTAAAGATAAATTTTCTCAGAGCGTTTCTTCGCTCAGTACGAAAGCCGAAGGCGAGACGATCTACTCTTCTGCCGATGAAGAACATGCAACCGCAAGTCTCTCTGGTGAAGGTACGTGGAAAATTTTAGGAGACCCAACTGAAGGAGCGCTGCTAACTGCTGCGGAAAAAGCGGGCTTTTTAAGCGCCGATATTCATGTTCGGCACCGAAGAATTTTTGAACTACCCTTTGATTCACAGACGAAACGAATGGTGGTTTGTAACGAAGATACACAAACACATGAGCTCTATACGTACATGAAAGGAGCACCAGACTCGATTGTTACTTTGTGTACACACACGATTGAAAATGGGCATGTGGTTGAGATGACCGACGAAATGCGAAAAAACTTGCTGCTCAAAGTAGATGAGATGGCATATAACGCACTTCGAACTATTGCGGTTGCCTATAAAAAAATTGACCGAAATGATATTGGCGAAAATCCCGAGACGCACAAACGACAGTACACTCGAAAAGAACTTGAATCGAATCTGATATTTTTGGGACTCTATGGCATGATCGACCCCCCACGAGAAGAGGTTAAAGAAGCCGTAAAACTCACTCACAAAGCAGGCATTCGAACATTCATTGTGACCGGTGACCACGGCACTACTGCTCATGCGATTGCGCGACAACTTGGCATTGCACGACCTTTTGGTGTGAATATTATTACGGGTGAAATGCTCAATGCGATGGGTGATGAAAAACTGCTCTCGCTACTTGCACCTGGGCAAGAAACAATTTTCGCACGCGTGACTCCTGAACATAAGTTACGTATTGTAAACACACTCAAAAATGCAGGTGAAGTCGTTGCCGTAACGGGAGATGGTGTGAACGATGCACCCGCACTCAAGCGCGCAGACATTGGCATTGCGATGGGCATTTCGGGTACCGACGTAAGTAAAGAGGCGGCGAATATGGTTCTTACCGACGATAGCTTTGGCTCAATCGTAAATGCCATTATTGAAGGCCGAACGATTTATGAGAACATGAAAAAGTTCACCTACTTTATTTTCTCTTCTAATATTGGTGAGCTTCTCGCACTTTTAACAACGATGTTTTTAGGGCTTCCCGCTCCCCTTACCGCAGTACTTATTCTGCTCATTAATACACTCACCGACGTGTTCCCTTCGCTTGCACTTGGCCTTGAACCCGTTGAACAATCAATCCTTGAAAATCCTCCTCGAAAAACAAATGAACGTATTATGAATAAGAATTTTATTATCCGTTACTGCGTGACTGGTGTGTATATAGGATTGGCAACCGCCGGTACTTTTATTTGGAATCTTATGCAACATGGATGGCATTTTGGAGAGCGACTCTCTACAGATTCAAGCCTGTACATAGAGTCTGCATCGATTGCATTTGTCACCCTTACCTTCATGCAAATGGTGCATGTATTTAACAGCCGAAGCGCCACCGAGTCGGTATTCAAAATGGATTTTTTCTCAAACATTGCACTTCTCTTTGCGGTTCTTTCATCGACAGTATTGACAATACTCTTCGTAGAGGTCCCATTCTTTCAACAGTATCTCGGAACAAGCTCACTCACTGCAGCTGATTACGCAGTAATTATTCTTGTGAGTTTAACAATTTTAGGAGTTGAAGAAGTACGAAAGATTATCTCGAGAAAACGAGCACTCCGTAGCCATCATGCCGCATGACCTTTCTTGATAGCTCATTTCGTCCTTCTAAAAAACTTGGCCAGAATTTTCTCACAAACGAGGCTGTCGTTGAACGTATTGCAAACGCAGGACTTGTTCACTGCCAAAATGTCGATCGTATAATCGAGATCGGCCCCGGCAAAGGAGTTCTTACCAAATACCTTCTCACGCGCTCTCAAAAGCCCGTTACCGCAATTGAAAAAGATAAACGACTCTACGAGTACCTCTGCGGAATTTTCGCGCAGGAAATTGCGAGCAACAAACTCACACTGATTAATGATGACGTACTAAATTTTCCACTGCCGACAGAAACCTACGCCATTATTGCAAATATTCCGTACTCAATCACCTCTCCGCTGATCGACCACTTTATTCGCGACGCAGCTATGAACGCATACGAAAAAAACGGAACACACGTGGGCAAAAAACCAAACATGCCCACCCACGCAGTACTGCTTGTACAAAAAGAGGTTGCAGAAAAAGTCTGTGAAAAAGAACCGCGCATGAATGTACTCGCACTTCACGTGCAGACATTTGCACAAGTAAAATATTTATTTAAAGTAGCGGCGGGAAACTTTTCGCCCGCACCGAAAGTTGACTCGGCGGTTATTGAAATAACTGTTGATGAAAAGTTCGCAGACGGTGCAAATGGCATTCAATCCCCCCTCGACTACAAAAAGTACTTTGACCTCATTCATAGAGCCTTTAGTCAAAAGCGAAAAATGCTCAGGTCGACGATTAGCGAGGAATTGTGTATTAAAGCAGGTATAAACCCCACGCGAAGGCCTGAGACCTTGAGTGTAAAAGAGTGGCTTTCAATAGCAAAGACTATTGATTAAGAAAATTTTGAGCCGGCTAACGGGCGAACTCCCAGCATCCATGTTGGCTCTGCAAGTTTGCTAAACACTTCGTGTGCGCCTTCACCCGTGAGTATCGGATCTTGATGTCCGAATCTTTCGAAGTTAAAGGCACGTATCATCTCGTGAGTACGCTCGAAACTCCATCCTTGCGGAACGTGCACAGAAAACCATGGACTTGGTTGTGTGTATTCTTTTACCAAATTCTGAGCGATTTCGGGATCTACGTCAAAACAACCCCACACCTCATTTAAATTTAAATTTCGGCAAGATTGGAGAGGAACGAGCACATTATGGTCAACACCTATAAAACCGTATACAGCTGTTCCGTCCAAATGGGTACTGAGGGCTGCTGAATCAAGAGAAAGTTCCCGAACACGCAGTGATAGATTTTTCGAAATACCATATATCGGAGCGTATGTACCGTGAGTGTCACCATAGACAGAAAAACGACTGTCTTGCATTGAATTTTTATCAAGTGTCCCGGCTACAAAGGCATCAAGTACTGGATCTGGTTTTTCACTACCTCTGTGTATCATGGTTACGCATTATAGCATTCACTTTTGATTTTCTGCTATCTCTCTCAAAAACGTCGTCAGTTTATTACCAAATCCAAATCGGACTTCATCCAGTACATCTGGCTCTGACTCAGATGCCCCAATAGTGCGGAGCGATGGAACGTGTCCCTCATTCATCTGAGTGCGCGCAATGCTACCTAACGAAGATACTCGCGCAGGATTCGCATAACCAGCAACATATGAACGTACTCCCGCCATAAGCGAATCAACGGGAAAATCTCTGTCTGTAACCCCTCTACTCGCATCATCTAATTTATCCCACTTAATAGCAGCAAGCACCCAATGGAGTGCTGTATCGGTAGATGTTAAACACGCCCGCTCATCGAGTGAAAATCCATTACAAACCAGTGATACGTAAAGCCGTCGACACGTTGCCATCGACGCCTCGACAGCGCTATCAGTGCTTTTCGGAATAGTTCTCGTATCAGAAAGTACCCTCATACATCGCAACCACACATCTGATTTTGACGTATCTCCAGGCACACACACACCAATCTTCTGCCACTCAAAAGAGATTCAATTTTCGCTACAATATCTGGCGGCATCGTATCGGAAATATCAGGAAGAAGTACTCGTGAATCTTGTGGAACATCCCAATAAGGCTCATCGATATTGTACTTTCTCACTACGTCCATAACATCTGCAATACCCGCATGCATTGTTGGTGGAACTACAACATCGCCAATTCGATAAGAAGGCTTTTCTGTTTCATTTTGAACAAACGCGCGAACGGATGCATCAACAATTATATTGGGTGTTTTCGAAAACATGGCTTGTTGCTTAGTAAATAGTGCGCGACTATATCAAAGGACCTGAGCCAAATCAAGATTCATTTTTTGTACCGCACCACGCGCCGCATCGGCAAATTGGTCAGGCAAAAGTCCAAGTTTTTCGTAAGCAAAAATAATATCGCGGCTTGAGTTAATAATCGCGCCTTGGTGGTCTTTGGTGAAACAGACCGCAACATCTTCTGCGCTACCTCCTTGCGCACCATACCCCGGTACCAAAAAAAGAGCGTTCGGCATAAGTTCGCGCAGCTTGGCTGCATCGGCTTTGTGCGTTGCGCCAACTACCGCGCCGATAGAGCTAAATCCTGATTCCCCAACCTCATCGCTCCCCCATGAATCAACAAAATGAGCCATTAAATCACTCACTGAAAACGCTCCATCAACTTGTCGTGCTTGAAGATCATTCGATGAAGGATTTGAGGTTCGCACCAACACAAATATTCCCGCGCCATTCTTTTTGCAGACATCCATAAATGGCTTTACGCCATCGTACCCAAGGTATGCATTTACGGTCAGCGCATCACACTCAAACGCAGCAGCCGGTTTGTCACCAGTCTTCGTTTTTGGGCCGAGAAACGCCTCGGCATACGCCTCGGCGGTCGAACCAATATCATTAGCTTTTGCATCTGCAATGACCAAAAGTCCCTTCGATTTTGCATACGAACATGTTTCAGCAAATGCCCGAACTCCTTCAAAACCATGATTAATATAAAAGGCAAACTGTGGTTTAACAACAGGCACTAAGTCGTGCACAGCGTCAATAATTCCTTTATTAAAAGCAATAAACGTTTCAGCAACGGCTTTCGGCCCATCACCGAATTTGTCGATCATTTCTTTATAAAGTCCTGGTGGCATTTTTTCAATGCGTGGATCAAGCCCCACACACACCGGAGATTTTTTTGCCTTTACTGCTGCAACGAGACGGTCTGAGAAGTGTTTCATAAGTTGGCAGGATTATACAAAAAAGCATGGAATAAGCCTAGCTGAACCTAAAGGGGCAATCTTTTGCATTTTACCTCCTCGGTTTTTCTTCTCTCTGCTCTTTACCATTTTCGCGACGTTCACCGCGCATTTCTTGGCGCTTATCGTTTTTCTCTAATTGCTCCCGCTGGCGTTCATTTTTGAGCTCAATTTGGGGCTGTTTCGGCTCTTCTCGAGTTGGAACATCCATACGTTTTTCCGGGGCATCAATCGAAAGATCGACCAACGAGTGAACAAGCATTTTCGCCTGCATTAACTCTCGACTGGCAGATTGCAATGAAATAAATGAACGAGTTAAATCATTCGAATTAATAGCATCCTGAGATTGCGTAATAAGGGTATCTGCTCGCAAAAGCGCAGCTTCTACACGAACCTTACTCTGTGCCGAAAGCGACACCGACTGTTCTGCAATATAGGCGCGTCCATTTGCGAGTTCCGCCTTGAGTAATGCGATTTTTTTATCTACAGAAGCCTGATTGCGCTTTGTATCTTTTACCTCAAATGTCACGCGAACAGTTCGAGCATGTTCAACCTGCCTATCAACCTCTTTCAGGAGAGAATCTATTTCTTTTTTATTTACTTTTTGCTCTTTCTCTTTCAAACGAGTGAAAACTTCTTGATGCGCACGAAGCGCTGACTCAAAACGAGAACTCATTTCAAAAGCGACATCGTCGTTCCCTGAGCTCGTGAGTACTAGTATTCTTTTTTGTACACGATCAAACGACTGTGAAAAATCCGATTCAATACCGGCACGTATTTCACTATTCAGTGCTCCAAGCGCTACTAACCTACTTGCTTCATCAAGTCGACGCTGCGCACGATCAACTGCCCACTGCGCACGATCTTCGTCAGAAATCGCAACGAGTCCACGAACTTCTTCATTTATATATATTTTTACTGGATACAAAACATCACCAGGAAGCGCAGTATCAGCGGCATAGGTGGTACCGATGCCCATTCCCAATGTGAGAAGAATTGAGAAAAGTGGAATCGGTTTTGCAATATAGGCAAAAAGATTTGGTAACGAAGCCAAACGAGAAAAGAACCCGTGTCGAATAGGAGTTCTTTCCATAAACTGTATCAAGTCAACACGCATTGCAGCTTTAGCTTGAGCACTAAGGTGCACTGGTTGCTGAGTGTTCTCACACGATTGTTCGAAGATGGATTTCATAGTGAAGGGAATAATTGTCGGAGCTTATCGAGTCCGCGAGTGATACGAACCGATATGACATTGGGGCTTACTTTGGTTGTTTCTGCAATTTCTTTGGGTGAAAATCCGTCGAGATATCTCATAATTACGGCTGATCGGTATGGTTCTTCAACCTTGTCCAGACACTGCACAAGCTGTTTCGCATCAATGACGTCATTCCAATTTTGATCTTTCGATTCGGGCTGGAATCCATCTTCGACCAGTTCATCGAGAGAAGTGGCCTTCTTTTTCTTGTATTCATCAATAATGAGGTTGTTTGCGATTCTATATAAGAAGGCTCGCATATTTTCAACGACCTTGCCGTGGGCAATTGAATCCCATGCGCGCATGAAAGCGTCTTGCGTGATCTCTTGGGCGCGTGCGGCGTTGCTGATTCTAAAAAAGCAGTGTCTAAAAATGGCGTCGGCAAAAGAGTCGTACGCGTTGAGAAATTCCTGGTGTTTTTTTTCATCATTCACAGTCATAGACGAGCAAAGTAGATAACTCTTACCGAGATCTTAGTATACCACCTTTTTAGCCCATGAAATCACTATTCTTCAGATGGCGTAGATTTCTCAAACCCGTCCCACCAATTTGGATTTGGCTTATTAGCTTCTCTTCGGGCAGCAACGCGATGGTCACCATTTGCTCTATCAAAATCAGATGTGCCTGGTTCAAGTTCCCTCCCATCATGATCCCAATGAACAACACCATTTGCGTCAGACACAACATATACACCATCTTCTGGCTCTCCTTTGCCAACTAGACCTATCATTACTGCGATGTATGCAAGCCTTGAAGCCATTGCTATTTGTTCAACATCTCCCGGCCCTCTTACAACAATTCCTTCAATATCTTTGAATCTCACACACCCACGATCGAGTTCATTGTCGGGACTCACAAGTGCAACTGGTCGTTCATTTTTGGTATTTATTCCTTCAACTCTATATATTCGTCCACGATATTTAACACCATCATCCATACGCAGTTAACCGCGAACTTTTTCTGTGTCAGAAGTAGTTAGGGCACTCGAAGGTTGAGATGGATTCATAGAATATGAGTTATGTTTTCAGTAAATGAAAATACTTTCTAATTCAATATTATGGCAAATGATTTCTGCGGAATGAGTAATTACAACATACTGTACCGCATGGTAAAAACGTTTCGGATCGTGTTTTCCCGGGAACACCATTTGGTTACTTTCTGCCGTAGTTTTTTAGCCTTATTACTTCCTCAGTAGTCATTTTTAGAGGATTCGTCTTTCTCACATGCTCAAGATACTCAATGGCTTCTTTACGTGATTGGCGCAAAAGCTCATCATTCAGAGATAGATCCTCCATTTTTAATAATTGATTATTTTTCATACACGACCATTTTATTACAGAAATTTAAGTTTCACCGATGACAATGTAACGCTATAACGTTTTGCAACCCGACGTGTTTCGCGACTGGCTGCGGAACTTTATTAAATCTTCGATCCCCATTCCCTCGGGCTCTTTTTAAACTCCAGAACCCGTTCAACATCGCCAGCCGGCAAATGTCCTGTGTCGCGGGCAACGCCAATCAAGTGAGTAAAATTCGTAAGCGACATGTTCTTAATATTTGCAGCTTCAAAGGTCTTAATTGCCTCGTCGAGCTCGTAGGTCATGATCGACAAAATGTACTCAACGGTCGCGCCACACTCACTTCGAACCGCTTGCGCCGCCTTCACCGATGAACCTCCGGTTGAGATCAAATCCTCTACAATAAGCACTTTCTTGCCCTGTGGAATATCTCCTTCAACTTGCTTACCCGCCCCATGAGTTTTTGGCTCTGGACGAATGTAAATCATCGGAAGATTCATAGCCTGCGCAACAAACGCAGCCCATGGAATAGCAGCCGTAGCCGTACCACCAATTACCTCTGGCTCGTAACCCGTTTCGTTTTTCAATTGTGCAATTTTTTCTAAAAATCCTTTAACTACCACATCGCGATACGTCACATGTGAAATAAGTTTTCGGTTATCACAATAAATAGGAGATTTTATTCCCGATGCCCAGGTAAAAGGAGGATTGATGCTTACTTTAACAGCACCAATTGAGAGAAGTGCCTGCGCGATAGTTGTTGCAATATCCATAGTTGCGTAAATTATAACATGATAAAAAACGGCACATAGAAACCATAACTAATGACACATGGTAAGCCACTTTCGCTCAACACAGATATATTTATTATATTTTGGAATAAAGAGAACACAAGCGACCGAAGTCCCTCGACTGAGAAGATCTTTTTCTTCATCAGAAAACACGTGATCACTCGGTACATCAGAAAGAGAAGCTATCGTTCCTTCAAGACATAAGTCGTCTTCAGTAAAAAGGGCCTTGGTACTCCGTGAAAGATCTCTATTAAAAGATAAACGTCGCGACAGTAACATATTCGGTTTTTCTTGACCTGTAGCCTCTGAAAGTTGTTGCATAGAAGTAGAGGTAAATGGAGAATCAGATAAAAAAGTTTCTGCATCGAGAACCCACACAATCGGATTCCCCTCTCGTAAATGATCGGGCAAAAAACACAAAACAGGATCATATTGAGTCCCCGTTCTAGACTGTTGCGGCGTGAATTGAGGCTTAAAAGCAATAAAATAGTGAGCAGCGTTGTAGCGGTCATCACTTGGAGAAAGTACAATTGCCTTAGGAGATGTGTCTCGTATTGCCTGATTTACTTGAGATTTCGCCATTTGCTTAGCACCTCCGGTCACATATTTTATTACATCACCCGGGCGCTCTTTTATAGATTTACCCGCGAGATGAATAGTGTCAGTCGATGGAGGCTGGTTTTCATATAGAAACTCACGAGGAATAATAAACGGAGACAATGCGTCAGAGGTCTTTACAACCATAAGCACATTAACTGGCGCAAAAGGCCGTTTAAACTGTCTCTCATATTTCTTTACAAGCGCAGGATTAAAAACAGGATTTGTCTTAAAAACAACCCTGACCGGACATCCATGTAGCTGCGAAAATTCCTTCGATTGATGCGGCAAACAATGAACATATAAAAGAGAACCGTCTGATATTTTTTCTGACAAACGCGGCGCATCGACTTGCTCGCTATCTTTTAAAGCATCGACACTCCTTTGTACCGAATCGATAATCGCACTTTCTACTGGAGTAAGTGGTGGTACAGATCGTGCCTGAGGGAGAGATTCTCCATCTGTTCTTTCTGGATTATGAGGTAAGGCCATTTCTCTACTATATACAAAACAGGATGCAAATTACACCATATTCTGAGGCCTAAGACAAGTACCTTTTTCTAAAATTGATGTTTTCTCCCGACACTATCGCGATGGTACACTCCGAACTCTTTGATTTTGCGCACGTCTTCGTTATCCATGACGGTTCCTTTTTTGCAGGTTGTAATACCCGAATCGTCTACCACACAGTTTCCACACACACCGAAACCGCACTTCATGTATCGTTCAACCGAAATTTGCGCTTTTATTTTGCGCTCAAATGCAACGTCTGAGACTGCTTTCATCATGCGCTCCGGGCCGCACGTCATAACGAGGTCGTAAGACGGAGTTTTGTTGCCACCCTTTTTGCCTCCTGCATTTTTGTCTTCCATTTTTTCAATCCAACATGCAACGCTCGTTCCCTTAAATCCTTTTGAGCCGTCATCGGTCGCGGGATAATACGTTACATTATTTAATTTCTTCACTCGGTCTGCAAGTGGCAAAAAATCTTTTGAGCGTGCGCCATGAAAAAAATCTACGATGCAGCCATCTTTAATTGCCTGGGTTGCCGCAAAATAGAGTGGAGCAACGCCGTAGCCACCAGCCAACATCGCGATTCTGATGTTAGGTTTCCAAGAAAAAACTTGTCCGAACGGACCACGCACACCAATCACCTCTCCCACTTTTTTCTCTGCAAGCGCTTTAGAAAATTCACCAACTGCCGCTACAGAAACCGTAATCGATTTTCCGTCGTCGAAGGCAACACTCATCGGCTTTTCATCGACGCCTGCAATCCACAAATTAATAAACTGCCCTGGCTTCGCGCGCTCGGGATACTCAAACGTGAATGACGTAACGAGCGGCGTTTCTTTTTTAATCTTTGTGATTTTTACTGAGCGAGGGAATAAATTCATAAAATTATTTTACCGTACCAATTAGGGCAGAGACTTTCTTAAAGCCGTTGTTTTCGCACCAATCGGCCATTTCATTGACTGCTTCGCCAAAAACCTCAACGCCTCGCCATGCAACAGCTGAACCAATTCCGACGAGCGTTGCGCCTGCCATCATCATTTCGAGAGCGTCCTGCCCTGTAAGTACACCGCCTGTTCCTATAATTGGGGTTTTTGGAAGAGCGCGACGAATGTCGTAGATATATTTAACGGCAAGTGGTTTTAAAGCGGGACCAGAAATTCCACCGACCCTATTACACAAAATAGGCATTCTTGTTTCTAAATTTATAGCCATTCCAGGACCGGCAGTGTTCATTACCGTAAGTGCGTCGGCACCTGCATCGACAACGGCCCTCGCAATCTCAACGATATTTTCAACATTGGGAGAGAGCTTTACGGTGACCGGAATATCGCCTGCAACTTTTTTCACATGACGAGTCACCGTCGCCGCATCGGCAGCGACACACGCGAATGGCTTACCAAACTCACTTTCAACGTTAGGACACGAAATATTAACCTCGATAATATCTGGTTCAAGACAGGCAATTTCGCGCGCGATGTGTTCAAAGTCAGAAACGGTTCCTGCAACAATGTTTGCAATAAGTGGAAGATTTTTCCGTTTGTTTCCTGCCAAATCCTTTCCACCTTTCAAAAATCCTTCACGAAGTACCATAAAATGCCCAATTTCTGCCTGCGCTTTTTCAAGACCTGCATCGGGCAAACCAACCGCATTGAGCATATAATGATCGTTTGCAATAATGACCGGATTTTTATGGCCCATGTGCTCAACCAGCCAAAGCGATTTTGTAGTCACGCCACCTGCACCATTTCGAGCCACATTCACCAAAGACGCAGCCGTAATACCCAAAACACCCGAGGCCAACACCAATGGGTTGTCGAAGGTTACGCCGCAAAATTTCACGCTCAGATCTGTCATCGGATTATAGTGTATCATTTTTCTGTAATTGCATAAAAGGCTTAGATTGTACTACCTGATGCAAAAGCAATAGCTGAATTTTATTTGTCGTAAAAGGGTTCCGTCTTCAGAGAGATGGAACCCTTTTATAACTATTTAAGATATTATTTTATAACTAAACTTATTATTTGTTTTAGCAATCATAGTTAGCACCCACACAAATTGATCCAATATAAATACCCGATATTCAAGATTTTCAATTGAGTAGACATTAACAAGTTCAAAGTAAGCAGCTTCATTTGAATACTCATACAAATCCTTAAACGCCGCTAAATTCCTACCCCATGTGCCGCTGATAAATCGCTGCAAATCAAGCTCGTGCTCAAGAAAGTCATAAAGCTTTTGTTTAGAATCAATCAGCGAAAAGTCAAAAATAGTATGTTTCATGTCTTAGTTAGTGCGAGATTAAGGTTGCATCTTTATCCAATCATTATAGTGATTCGTTTTATATATAATACTTCCATCAGATGAGAACACAATTCTATCTCCACCGCGCTCTCCAGCTACATAATTGATATCTGCTTCATACCATATTCTACCGGGCACATCAGGCTCGGGTATAAATGGATCGCTTCTGTTACTATATACGTTGCCCCCCATACTCTTACCAGGAGCAAATTGTGAGAGATCTTTACCTGCACTCCACCCTAACGCTTTCGCTTCTTCTTTCGTAATAAAATTATCAGGGAGTCGTCCATTCTGTTTAATATATTTTGCAACACCATCATAGTCGATTATTTTCGATGCAGCTTTTACCAACTTCGCCTTACTTTTCACCTTCTGCATAAATACATCGAGCGAGAGTTTTCCTTTTAAAGCAGCGATGTCATCGATAGAAGTGATGATGTATTCTTTTGCGACTTCTTCTGCCACTTTCTTTATTTCATCAAGTGACATACCGAGCTCTTTTGCCCCTTTTTCAAGCGCAAGAACACCTCCGTCACGAGCAATTTTTCCGGATCCAACGCCTGACAATAGACCTGCAACCGTAAATACTTTTGTTAAAGACGTGAGTCGTTCTTTTGTCAGCGGATCTTTTCCTGAAATGAGTGTCAGAACATCGTAGCCCTCACCCACGCCGGGGAAGAGTGAAACAACGATCGAAGATATTTCTCGTGCATCTGAAGTAGCAGCAACCTGAGCCGCCTGATCTTGCGCTTTAACAAATGCCAACTCTTCATCAATCAGCCGCTGAGACTCATAAATGTTAGTATTAGCAATCGAGGTAAAACCATACTTGTCTGCGCTATTTCTAATGTTCTGTCTTAATTGAACAAGGTCAGAGCTCAACGACGAATAGTATTCCAACGCATCGATTTTTGATTCAAGAGATGATACCTGCGGGCCAAAAGTTGAAATGATTCCATTCGCAATCGTCAGTTGTTTTTTAAGATTTGCGAGCTCACCCTTGAGTACAAACAATGAATTTTGATTACGTTGCATTTCTTGGTCTCCAAAGGCTTTTAAACGTTCAAGACGAGTTTTTTCAGCAAAGCCGACATCGAGTTCTCGCTGCGCAGAATTCTTTGTTCTCATAAGTGAATTCAACTCAGAAGAAAGTTTGGACTCTTGTTTTTCGAATGAATCAGCTTGAATCTGATACGCAAGTGCCTTAGCAAAAAGATTGTTGTATTGCGACAACTCGAAGTAGTAGAACTGTCTCAATAGTTTTTTTCGCGCGATCGCTTTCTGCAAATCATACATTTGAGAAGAAACCGTTCTGAAAGATGCCTCCATGGATTGCTTCTGTTTTGAAACATTCCTCAGTTGTGATTCTTTACTCGAAATTTGCCAATCAAGAGTGTCTAGCTTCGATGAAAGTGCCGCTGATAGTTTTCTCAAATTTGCTGACTGTGCACTAATTTGACTCCCCACCGCGCCGAGCTGAAATGTTTGACCACCTGACGTAAAAGTCCCAGAGTTGATGTTTCTTTCAAGTTTTTCAACTACAGATTGCTTTGAAGAAATTGATGATTCAAGTAACGATTTATTAACACGAGCCGAGTCATATTTAGGCTTAATAAAGGCAAGTTGAGTCTTTAGCAACGGCAATTCTCCTACCGATGAACCACCCAGCCGCGACTCTGCTCTGTCTAAATTTCTCAATACATCTTTATACCGCTCTTGATATCTAATAATTTTCTCAAGCGCAGCGATAATCTCCTTCGTTCCTACTCCAGATTCTTCAGTATCACTAAAATCAAATATTTTTTCGGTATTATACGATGTCATTAATGAGACCTCTTGCGTTGTACTCAATCCATCATGTAACTGAGAACCAAGTACCGAGTAACACGCCGTGCGAGCATTATTTCGCTGTGACTTATTTTGAATGTTCATGGCACCTGCAATACAGCTTTTAAAAGATCTCGCCGCCGCGCGCGCATCTGCATCTTTGGTATTCGCAGCCAACATATAAACGGGAACGTATTTCCCCCAAATTGCAGCCGCTTCATCATTTGAAATATCTGTAGTTTCGTCACTCAGTTGTTCGTCTTTTTCACCTGAATATATAACGAGCGCAGCACCCGTATAAATGTGAGAAAAATCTTCGATTGAGTATTTGATATTGCCCGCTTCGGTATCTGAAAGCTCAACCATGGCATTCTCTACATCGTATTCGCGAATTACCGAGAAATGACCTCCGACATCTTTTTTCTCATCATGAATCAAAACG
>CAYHBN010000005.1:0-37547 GCA_964354865.1 uncultured Candidatus Peribacteria bacterium | reverse complement strand
AAAGGGTACAGAATATCAATGGTCATAGTTTCTGTTTCGCCACTGGCTCCGACTCCTTTTATTACAAAATCGTCATTCATGTCTGCCGAAATCAGGGGAACCTTTTTGTCTGACAATTTTTTTGCGAAGAGTCGTGAGTGTGATGATGCCGTTTTCAGTCCGCTCACGAGCACTCGATTAACTTTGTAATAGTCGACTACCGATAGAAGCCCCGCAATATGGTCGAGGTCTGAATGGGTGAGAATGATTGTCTCTATTGTTTTGTCGCTCCGCGGGAGTGCCTTTTTGAGCTCACTGAGTACCGTTGCATCGGGCCCACCGTCGATCAAGAGTGTTTCGCCCGTATTCGATTGAACCAAGAGTGCATCACCCTGCCCCACATTGAGAAGCGAAAAACTAAATGCCAGTTGTGAAGGCGTCGTATTGTTGAGTGTTTGAGAAATTGGGCGCCACGAAATAAATATTGTGAGTGCTAAAGCCGTTGCGCTGAGCACAATCGCAATAATAATTAATAGGATTTTTTTTCTCTTCAAAATGCGCATGTTAAAACCCTACCACAGGTACATGAACTAATTATGAACGAAAGGTAAAATCCTATCTTATTTTCGATTCTTTCTCTTCTTATACCAACCCATTGCCAAGCCGGTTAAACCAGCAGCGATTGCGCCTGGACCAGTTTCGGGAAGATATACATTTGCAAGGATACCTTTGCTCTCATTGCCCGTCGTATCTTTTGCAGTCATTTTAAAAGTGTACCATTTTCCCGGATTCAAGTTTTGAATTTCTACTTGAGAGGTATTCGCGCCAAGTGCACTTGGGTCTCCGAATGTGGTGGTGTTTTTTCCTTCACTTTGATACACGGTATAGTCTGCCAAATCGTTTGCCGTATTGATGCTTGGTTTCCATTCGAGCCCAATAATCGATTTCTGTACGCTTTTTACCTTTGCAACAAAGTCAGTAACATCTTCGGGAGGAGTCGTATCAGCTACGCCTTTCCCGGTAACCGTAAACTTGATTTCTGTATTAAAGAATTTTCCTTTCTCATCTTTAATGCCGCCAAAACTTACCTCGTAATCTACAGCCGCTTGTTTCTCTGTAATGACGTAAATAGTCGTGCCGTCGACGCTCAAGCTCACATTAAGAATGTTTAGTTTTTTGTCGACTGTTCCTTTTTGAACAATAGTCAGTGCGGTGAGGGTATTTTCAGGGAGTTGAATAGGAGCTGAGAACACTAACTGCATACGATCGTTGTAATCTGCCGAACCGGAGATAACTTTGAGATCAGGATTACAGTCAAGTCTTGGACATAGCGGTATTGGCGCATTTTTGGGATCGAAATCAGTGAATGTTACTGGAGGTGTTGCTGAATCGCTCGCGCCATTTTCTGCCACTCGGTTTTCTGGTTTCATTCCTTTAAATGAACCTGTGTCTGAGGTTCCGCTTACGATTGGATTGTCGTAAAAATCTTTTAATTCGATACCAACGGTGACGACATAGTCGGTATTTTCTGTTTGTGGAGCGGTAGTTAAAAGTACCGTCGCACCTGTTGTATCTTTGCTATCGAGTGTCGCATTTTGAACTGCTAATTTTTCTTTTGTTGCAGAGGTTACGACATTAAATGCGCTTACGGCTGATTCATTTGGGAGTTTGATTGGTTCAGAGAACTGCACTTTTACCGTCACATTCGAGTCGGCAGTTACGGCGAGAACTTTTGGAGCCTGTCCGTTATCTTCAACAGAAGATGCATGAGTATCAGCTGCTGGTGCGGCGGCATCACTTTTTGGGGCGCCCGCCTTTGGTGTTGCTGTCGCCTCTGGACTGTAATTAATACTTTCATTACCTGCGGCATCGAGTGCGGTAACAGAGAAGTAGTAGGGTTGGTCGTTTTTTAATCCTTTAACAACATATTCCGTTACATTCTCTGTAGTAATATTTGGTAAATTATACACGTCACCGTCATCGCCAACGGGTTTATCTCCTTCATAAATTTTATATCCTTTTACTCCCGTGTCGTCGGTTGCAGCTGGCCATTTAAGCGTAATTTCACTATTACCCGCAGTTGCGGTAAGTGACTCGATGTCTGTCGGTTCTTTGGTATCTGCTGCGCCTTGCGCGCTTACAAAGAGAAGCTGATTAAAGCCGACAGCAACCAAAAGAAGTACTGTTGCCGAGGCAAACATGAGCTTCCATGTGCTATTGCCGTTTAGGTTGGTGATGATTTTTTTTGATCTTGAAGATCGGGGTGTTTTTTGAGTTTTCATGCACGGTATAAAATCACACAATTCAACCTGTTTTGTCTATGCTGCGCTATGTTAAAACGGTGGCGTAGTAAAAGGTTTGTGTTCTAATTTTTTGTTCTCGGTGGCTCGACAGGGTATGCCGTAAGCCGTTCGTTATGGTTTTTAGGTTTATTTTCATGTATACTTATCAGATGGCATTGCGACAAAATCCTAAACAAAGAGTCATTCCAAATGAGGCAGTTGCGAAAAAGATTTTCGCGGAGTTGTTTGGTGATAAAATAAATTCTGTAAGTGCCATGCTCTCTCCTAAGGTAAAAGAACTTTTGACTGAGTATTCTGACGAAGATGATCATGATAGAAAGGAGTGTGAGCTTGAAATTGCAAATGCGCTGATTGCGGCACGAGTCGCAAGTTTATTTGAAGAGGATTTTAGAGCCTATCCCGTAGTGTCAAATTTGAAAGATCGTGTTGTCCGTGTAAATACAAAAATAGTAGGTGAACTTGTTTCGTCAGAAATTCCTATTGAAAAGGATTTTATCAATGAAACTTTGAGAACGGTGTTAGAAAAGAAAATTTCTGAGCACACTGCCTTGGCGGCCGAGCTTGAAGAAATAAAAAAGAAACGGAGGGAACGTGGTGAAAATAGTAATCCGGTAATTCGTGTTATTCCTCCCGTGATCGAAACGACAACATCGGTGCGCAGTAGGTTGATGAATTCCGTACTACCATTGTCGTTTGTCGCATGCTCAATTTTAGGCGGTGTAAAGTTAGCTGACCGGTTTTTTTCTCCGCAGGCACTGTCTGAGGGAGGTGAGATGAAGGGTATGATTGCCGATGCAGAGGTAACCGATGCTGCGGGGCCGAGTGCTCCTGCTTCTTCGTTGGCTACTGCGCCTCAAACTGCACCACCTACGGTATTCAATATTGATCTCGATGCCGATGCGTATGTTGAAGAAGGTGGTACCTATCGTGTGAAGCTTATTCACACGCCAAATGGAGACGTTCTACTCGATAAAATTAAGTGGGTTGGAAGAATTCCGGCTCCGATTGAGGTTAAAAAATGTGAGGCCGTAAATGCCGTACAGATTGATTCTGAGGTAGTGGGTCTTGAGTGCCCTTATATGGGCAGAACAGTTACGCTTGCCATTGAAAAGCGCGATGTCGATATGGATTCAACCAGGTGGCAAAATATTCCTACCAGAATCAAGAGGGAGAGGAAAAAGTAAGAAGGTACCTTTCTAAAATCGTTTTGTTACTGATTCCAAGAATGGCGGGACACGTTTTTTTGCGTTATAATTCGCGCGCATGTTTATTAGAGATGAAATACAGGAGCTTGTTAAGGGTGCGGTTGTGGCAGCTTTTTCTGAGGCAACTTTAGGAGAAATAAACGTTGAGTACCCAGGTGAACTTGCTCATGGTGACTACTCGACGAATATTGCATTGGTGTTGGCAAAACAGGTCGGATTAAAACCACGCGAGGTTGCAGAAAAGGTGATGGCAGAGCTTAGTAGAAATCTCACGCAAAGGCGTGACCCCGAATCAGGCGAGATCGGGGCAAAAATCCTTTCAAAAATCGAAATTGCGGGCCCCGGTTTTATAAATTTTTTCTTGGCACCTGAGTTTTTAGCACAACAAACACAGCGTATTATTGAGAAGGCCGATACGTACGGCAACAGCGACTATAAGAAGGGAAAAACAATCGTGACCGACACATCGCACCCGAATATTGCAAAACCAATGGGGGTGCATCATTTGCTTTCAACCATTATTGGCAACTCGATTAATCGAATTTTGAGTGCGGTTGGGTATACCGTCATTCGCGATAATTATTTAGGTGATTGGGGTACGCAGTATGGCAAATTAATGTGGGCATACAAAAACTGGGGCGACGAGGCGGTGGTGAAAAAGGATCCTATTCCTGAGCTGCAAAAATTGTATGTGCGCTTTCATGAAGAGGTTGAGGATCGCCCGGAACTGGAAGATTTAGGACGCGCCGAGTTTAAAAAGCTTGAAGATGGCGATGTCGAGAGTCGAAAATTATGGAAGTGGATTGTTGATTTAAGCATTCAGGAGTTTCACAAGTTGTGGGATCGCCTGGGTGTCGATTTTGATTACATTCATGGAGAGTCGTTTTATGAGGATAAAATGCAAGAAATCATAGGCATGGGTATTCAAAAAGGGCTCTTTGTAGAAGGCGAGAAAAAAGAGGGGACAACGGGCCCGGGCGCACTAATTTTTAAATTTGCGCATGAGAAGTATCCACCATGCATAATTCGAAAATCTGATGGGGCAACTATTTACGCTACGCGCGATTTGGCGAGAACGAAATATTGGGAAGATACCTGGCACCCTGACTTGATGGTAATCGTCGCCGACACGGCGCAAGAATTACATTTTAAACAGTTCTTCGAAGTTGCGCATGCACTTGGCATTACCAAGGCCCCTAATATTCACGCATGGTTTGGGCGAATGAGTTTCCCTGAAAAGCGAATGAGCACTCGAAAAGGAAATATTATTTTAATGGAGGAGTTGCTCGACGAAGCCGAGGAGCGGGCGTACGAAGTAGTCAAAGAAAAAAATCCTCTTTTAGCCGAGGCGCAGCGAAAAGAAGTAGCTCGAGTAGTCGGTATTGGCGCGGTGAAATATGCCGTTTTGGCACAAAATCGACAGACGAATGTAACCTTCACCTGGGACAAAATGTTGGCTCTTGAAGGCAATAGTGCTCCGTATTTGCAGTATGTGTATGCGCGTGCGTGGTCAATTCTGCGAAAGTCAGAGGTGACGTCGATCAGTACATTGGCCGATACAGAATCGCTATTGTCTGAGCCGTCAGAAATTATGCTCTCTCGATTGCTCACACGACTACCCGAAGTCCTTACCTTAGCGGCCGACGAACTTAAGCCAAATCTTCTGGCAAATTATCTGTTTCAAGTGGCATCGCAGTTTAATTCTTTCTACGGTGCGGTGAGTGTTATGAAGAGCGAAGGTGACTTGAAAAACGCGCGTTTGGCCTTGGTGGGAGCGACGATTGTCGTGCTTAAAAATGGCCTCACTCTTCTTGGAATCGAGGTACCGCAAGAGATGTAGGACGCTGGGGGATCAATGCCTTCGGCATGTTAACGAACGGTGCTTGAATCAATTTGTCCCTGCGACGGTGCGTCGGGGAATAATTCTTGTAGTGCCTGAAGGTCTGCCCCCGTTGTAGGAGGAGTAGTGTCGGCTGCTGGAGCGGGCACTTCGGGAGCGGCACCCCGTGTATTTGCAGTATCGGTTGGTGTTGCGGGAGTGCTTGGTGCTCGGCGTCGAGGAGCAGGGGTCTCTGTTTTTATTTCTGGTGACGCCTGTGGAAGCGCTAATATCGAGGTGCAAAGTTTCCCATAGTTATCACACGGAACTCCGTTTCCGCCCGCTTCAGTACACGCAGTTTGCAGTTCAGCACACATTGCGGGGTTTCCTTGTTCTGGAATAATCAAATCCGTTATGCTGCCTGAAAAGGTATTGCCCCTCAGCGAAAGCAGACCAAAAACCACCAATATAAAGGCGCCGAGTCCAACGAGTAATTTTGTTTTGGGTGCTAAGACCATAAAGAGTTTTTCTTCATTTAATTATACCAAATTTAGCCCATAAAAGCTACCTATTGTACCCTCGTCTTGTCTAGGCTATTTTTTGCTTTTCAAAAGCTCTGCGGCGCTTCTGATTGCTGATCCGAAGTCCTCATTTTCGACGTTGATAATTGTCTTTTTCCCGTGTTTTACAACAACTGTGTACATGCCCACTTCGGTGCGCTCAAGTGGCGCGTGAATCGCGATGCCACCTGAATACGAAATAACAACTTCTTTTGGCGCTTTTGCATTTGGCTTCATTGAAACTTTGCCGACCTTACCCGGTTCTTCCAAGATGCTTACTGCGTCTTGTGCCACTCTATCCCAGTTTGATTCAGTCTTTTTCGCCATTAGCTGCCTGTCGGTGTTTGTTGCAACGTGGGCGACAAGGTTCTCGAAATTTTTATCATACTCTGCATTGTTTGTTTCAAGGTAAGCAACCATTTTTAGCGGCTCATTAATTTTTGCTTTATAGTATCCGCTTACATTACGTTTTAGTTCAATGGTTATGTCGATCATTTTTTGTACATTGTACACATGAAGGACTTCGCCTCGGTCCTCGACAACTGTTTTGCCACTCCACGCTTTCTCAAAACCTATGCGAGCAACTCCAAATAACACTTTGCGATTGTTTTTGTCTTCGAACTCTCTTTGGTTCTCTGCGAGGCGCATTGCAGGAGTTTTGTAGTCAGTTGCTGTAACAATTTTTTCGAGCAGGTTGTTGGGGTCTAAAAACATGAGGCTTGCTTCGGGCGCTCTGCTTGTAGTGTAAGAGTATCCCTCATTATGATGAGTTGAAATTCTTGCAAAATGCTCAGTAATTTCTCCCTCGCGATTGCGCACAATTTTGAGTGCGAAGTAGTGAACTCCCTTGCTTGCACTCGACCCTGTAATTTCACAGCTTTGAATACCTAACTCAGGGTGTGCGGTGGCAAATTTTGGCACCGCTTTTGTTAACTCTCTATCGAGGTATGCTTGCGGTTTATTTACCGAATCATCAAATTCCTGCTCTTCTTTTTTCTTTATCCCTCTCGCCTGTGCTTCTTCTTCGGCTGTTTTTTTTGCCGCCTCATAGTCGTCGTCGGCTTTTTGGCGTGCAGCGGTTACTGCATCGGCGATTGTTTTTTCTTTAGCAGTTTCACGCGCCTTCAGTATGCTTTTAATTTGAGAGATAATCTCGTTCATCGCGTGCGGCCCTGTCGCAGTAATTGGTACGGTAATAGGTTGTGCATCTACATCAACTCCTTTCGGTGCTTCATCTTCATCCTTGTACAGTTCTGCGATGTTCGCTGCTTCGCAGTCAGTGATAGTTGCCGTGACCTCTCCGTTTGGTGCGGTCTGGGGCTGGATTGTTACTCTATACGCCTCTATTTCTTTCTTATCCTTCACCTCAGTCGCATCTACTTTTTTAGGAGGAATGTAGTATTTTTTGTAGATTGCTGAGATTGGTTCAGGGAAAATATTCTCAAGATTGCCATCACCCTTCACTGTTCCTCCCGCATTATTTTTCTCAAAAATCTTTTTTATTTCTTCATCTTTGAGGTGCTCTCGTGCAGTAATGATTGCCTTATTTTGATCGAGATACGCCTTCACAACGGTCGCAATAATAACCGCAGAACTTATTTGAGCGATATCATTTTTTTGTGGTGACATGGTTCCGTTTGGACTGAGAAACGTGAGTGAGTGATTCTCATCGTCGATAATCAATGGCACTGTATAAAAACCACCTTTGTCTGGCGCTTCGTAGCGATAGAGCTTCCATGTTTTTCCATTGAGATCCATAGTAGTGCCCGTGTCTACACCAATCTCTTTTGCCTTTTCACTGGGGCGTTTTTTAAACTCTTCATGTGCTTTCTCTGCTGTTTTAATGTGTGCTTCAATTTTTCCGAGTAAGCCATTTGACCCTTTCTCTCCTCCGAAATCAGTGTCGCTGAGTATGGTATATGCCCCCTTCTCTTTTGTATTCATCCTTGTGCTCAGAATCGCTTCGAGCTGCAACTGTCGCTTCGATTTTTTTACCTGATTCGGTGAATCAGGAATTTCTGTGGAGTGCGCCAGGGCAACATATCCAATATCTGGATCTTCGACATTATTAAAAGTATCAATCTCAATTGTCTGTGGATCCTTATCACGCTTTAGGTAGATAGTTCTTTCGTTAGGACCTGAGCTTAAAGTTATGACATATCCATCGTCGTATTTAGGACGCTGTGCTTCGTCTTTAGGCTGGAGTCCCTTGTAGATATATTCCTTTCTCTCAAATCGTTTCTTAATTATCGCAATGCGCGCATCTTCTTTTTCAAGTGCCTCTCTTTGGCGTGCGGCTATTTCGTGATTTGCCGCCATATCTAAAGCGCCTTGTATAAGCACCGGATCTGAGGTTTTGTGTTCCAGAAAATCAGCAGTATATATTTTTTTCATCACCGCGTGGTACTCATTGAGAAACTGTTGATAGGCTTCGGTGTTGTCTGATGTCGCCGCAACTTCTACGGGGTATGTTTTTCCATTTGAGGTAATGCTCGCACGGTACTTACCGTCACTGTTTTCGAAAAGATTGATCCATCCGGTGATAGTTTTTTCGTTAAGAGAAAGAGTACCTTCAATGACGAGTCCTCCGCTTTTGTCGAATTTTGTTTTGTCTAATGACAGCGGTTTGAGCGCTTCTTTTGCTGGATTGGTTCGCTCGTTGCGTTTTGAGGTGAGTATCGCAATGTTTGTTTTGAGATTGCCTAGTAGATCATAGGGCTCATCGCGGAAGCCACTCAACTGTTTGATCTTTTCGAAGGTGCCATCGGATTTTGCAACATTACCTTCTGTACTGAGCACTAATGGTTTTGCTTTTGCGGGATCTTGGGGAAGTGTGATTGCGATTCGCGGCGCATTTTTTTTGATGAATAACAGTTTGAGGGTATCTCCTTCTTTAGTTTCGGCCGTTTTTTTGTACCCAAGATCTCGCTGAGACATGAGCGCAATGATAAGCTTCGCTTCGAAGCTTGCGGGTGATTCATTGTTTTCAATGCGCGGTGACACAACCTCCGCTAACTCATTTTGTGCTTGAGCGCTCACTACTTGGTGCGCACTGTTTCGTTTTGCTTCGAGCAGAGCAAGATCTCTTTTTAGTGTCGCAAGGTGTTCGCGCGCGGCGGGTGTATCGGTTGCTTTGTCTTCGAGCATTTTTTCGAGTGCCGCCGTATCGTTTTTATTCTTCGCAATCTGTTGGTCGAGCATCAACGTTTCGCCTTGTGCTTGCGGTTGTTGCTGAGCTGCTAGGTTGGCTTCAGGATTTTTCATGGTCATGTAAAAACTAAGTATTTTTCTATTTTTTTTCTTCGACGGGACGCACTGGAATAGGTAGTGGCTCTACTTCATCTGGATCTGCTCCTCCGTTTTCTTCATCATGCTTTTTTTGTGCCTCGTCTGCTGCTTTTTGTCTCTCGGCTTCATCTAATGCCATACTCGCTTCTCTGCGCTTTTCAATGTTTGCTGCGTTATCTTTTAAAAAGGTAGCAAACGCATTGATGGCCTGTTTGATGGTATCGGCTTGAATGTCTTTTCCTCCGAATCCACTCATGATGCGCGCCTTGAGTTTTTTTTCTATTGGGCTAACCGAAATAGTAATTCCATCGGGATTTTCCCATGAGGCGCTGACTGGCACTTTGAGCGTCTCTTCGTCGCTTTTCAGGACCGATGAGAGTTTAAAATTATATTCCTTGATTTTGGCAGAGGCCGTGAAAAGCTTGTTAAGGTCAGAAAAAAGTGTCTTAGCTGTTTCAAGCACCGTACGGTTTTTCTTGACGATTTGTTCGTTTAAGATTTTTTTAAATGCTGTAGGATCTTGAAAGTTAGGACTCGCCAAAATAGTGTCATCAAAAATTCGTGCAGCATTTATGCTACCTGGTTCAAGTGCATTATCTTTATCGAGTCTGATTGAGAACGTGTGATTGCACGCTGACGGTAGTCCTTCACTATCCACGGCATCAAAATTCCATTCCGGACATTTGTCGCTTATAATGACGTCGAACATTCCGGTTTCTGTATTCAAGACAACTTTTGCCTCTGGATATTCGGAAAGTAACTCTTTTTTAATCTGCTCACTAAGCTCGAACGTATCTTTTTTTTCGTGAGCTTTCTCTTCATCTTTTCGTTTTTCTTCAACGATTTTTTCTTCGGCTTTTTTCTTTTCAGCTTCTTTTTCCTCCTCTTTTTTTGCTAGCTCTGCTTGTTTTTCTTCTTCGGTTTGCTCTACTGGAGGAGCGATTGGTGGAGCCAGTTCATCAGAAGGCGGCAGATCAAGGGGCTTGGGAGCCTCATCTGGCGGCGGTGCTTCCGGGTCTTCTTTCTGTTCAAGCTTTGGCGCAAGCGCTGGGTCTACGGGTGTAGGTGGTTCAGCCGGTTTTGTTGGCGGTGCTGGTGGCTGTGGTGCTTCTGTTGGGGGTGCTTCTGCCGGCGGAGGTGGTTCTGAAGCCGGTGGCGGAGTTTCGGGCGGCGTTGGTGCTGCTGGCGGTTCTGAGGGAGTAGCATGTCGAGGCGGCTCTGAAGAAGGTACTACCGGCACTACTGGTTCTTCGGTTTGCTCTACTGGTGGAGCTGGTTCATCAGAAGGCGGCAGATCAAGGGGCTTGGGAGCCTCATCTGGCGGCGGTGCTTCCGGGTCTTCTTTCTGTTCAAGCTTTGGCGCAAGCGCTGGGTCTACTGGTGTCGCTGGTGGAGGAACAGGCTCTGGTTCTGTTGATGGAGCTGGTGGCTGCGGCACTTCTGTTGGGGGAGCTGGTTCTGAAGACACGACAGGAGCTTCAGCTGGTACAGGTGTTGGAGTGACCTCTGGTTCACGTGGTTTTTCTTCTTCGGGTTGCTCTATTGGTGCGATGAGAGTCTCTTCATATCTCGGCGCTTTTGGTGTTGATGTCGGCTTACTTGGAACTTCCGGTGCTTCGGGCACTAAGGTTGAAGTGCTTTTCCCGTAGGTTACATTCGGCAATCTACCTGCCTTTGGATTTTTTTCTTTTTTATTTCGAGGTTTCTTCACTGATTTTTCATGTTCTGCTACAACGGGGACTTCGCCCTTTTCAATTCTGTTATGTGTAGGTTTGTTTTCTTTTTTCTGACCATGTTTCTTCAGTTTATGCTCAGCGCTTTTTACAGGGCGCGTTTTACTCACAATGGACTTTATATTTTTTTCTCCAGCGCTATGCGAAGGTGCAGCATTCCCACCAAGTCGTAGTGGCACATCTTGATATTGATATCCATTTTTATTTTTCACGCTCAATAATCCATTTTCAATTTCGATTGTTGATCCTTGTCTAATCAAGTCGACATTTATTTTTTTGCAAACTTCAGCGAGCGAGGCAAATACCTCTCTTTTTCTTTCAACTTCGTTTTCAATATGTACGTTGTTTTTGAAAAAGGAGTCGAGGGCGCCATAGAGCCATTTACTTGTGACTTTTTCTTCAAAGTTTTCTGCAGATTTTATTGTTTGGTAGGGTACGAGGTCTGTTTCTTTTTTTATTGCTTCGCGAAGACCGGCCTCGGTGTCGACACTTAATTGCAGCATCGCCTTTTTACTATAAAAACGTGTGCGATCTTTTTGTTTATCATTGCTGACGCTTCCGACGTCTTTATTCCAGTCGCCAGTGTACTCAGCTCCACCTGTTTTTTTATTTTCAGCCATCTATTAATTATACCATAAATTGCCTCATGGGTAAATCATAGCCTTCAGCAAAATATCAAATGGTGGCAGGGGACAAGGTCCGTGCCAAGGGCACTCCAGTACATTCACTTCGTTCATGTATGGCGGAGAGGGAGGGATTCGAACCCTCGCGGGCGCTTTCGCACCCCTAAGGGTTTAGCAAACCCTCCTCTTCAACCACTTGAGTACCTCTCCGTGGTGTATATTTTTCGCACTCAAATCCTTGGTTGAAGCAGCCCGAATATACAGAAAAAGTGTTTTTCGGTCTATATTAAAATTTAATAAGACTCTCTTTGTTGTGCTTCTTCGAATATCCTCACTTTACTGGTTATAAAATCGAGAATTTCTCTCATTTTGTGTATATCAGTCAGGTGACCCGTAGTTTGAGCCCAAATACCATCGCTGTGTACTGAGATAAGATTTGAAAAGGTGAAGAGTTCATCGAGGGCGTTTTCAACTCCTTTTAATTTTAGGAATGAACGCATTTTGTCTGCAGAATCTCCTTGAAGAAAGTATTTATTATCGAGTGATTCATCGCCAACTTTCAGCTCTTGCGGCAGAATAAATGAGACGAATTTGTAAAAATTGTTGTCGGCCGATATGTTTAGGTTTCCCGTAAAGGATTTTTTGAAAGATGCGACGACATAGGTGAGAACCGTCCTGTTTCTTGCGTGCGAGATTGAGTGCGCGAAAATGCGAATTGGTATTCCGCGATAGGTTCCTGAAAGTTCCCATAGGTCACTCTCGCGCTGCCATTTGTCTACTTGTGTTGGTTGTGTAATTGCCTCTTGTTCTTTGAACTCCAATCCAAGTTCGCTCGCAATATTCTGTAGTTTTTCGATGCGTTTTTTGTGCGCAATCAGAGAGAATACGATGATGCCTACAGCGAAGAGGATAGGAAACAGAATAATGTAATTTTCTACGTTGGTGAAGAGTGAGTTCATGCCAGAAGTATACGCTTCTGCGTAGCAGAATTCAGTGTCTATTTGATAGTTTCAATCTAGTATTCTTGCCTATCCAATATTTCTCTTCGTACTTGTGCGTGTGCTTTTTCTCGTGCGGCATTTACCTTCTCTTCTTTTGCATGTTGCACATTCGCGCTTCCGGTTCGTTTTTCAACAGCACTATTTAATTGCGTAATAAAACGACCGAAATAGTGTTTCAATGCACTTGCTTCCATTGCAAACTCAAAAACTTCAAAGAGTGGGTCGGTAATGTGATATGCCCCTGCGCTAATTGTTCCCGGAACGGTATTCGCTCCTTCTTCTGCTAATTTTAGTGCGAGGCTTGTTAAATCTAGATTGCCATATTTTTCTGCTCCAATTTCTGCCATAGCACCAACGAGCGCTTCAGCGATAACATCTTCTTGGCTCATACCGAGTTCTGCAGCAATAGGGGCGAGGTCAAGTATCTCGGTTTTCTTAGGTTTATTTGCAACTGCTCTTTTGAGGGCTCCGAGCACACGTAATTGTTTTTCAAAAACGCCATGCATATCGAGTCCCGCAAGCATAAGTGTATTACGTGCCGATGTGGATTGTTCTATGTCTGTAGATTTTCTCATGTTGATATAGAGTGAATGGCTAGGGGGCGATATAGTATGCAGATAGTGACAATGTGTCAATGGTATTTTAAAGCGAGTTGCGCGCGCAACTCAAACGGGGACTTCTGGCTTTATATAAGCCATGTAGTTTTTTCGCTCGCGTGAATATTGTCGACGGCCCGAACTTATGTATAATGTGGCGGCTTAATTAAGAGCGCACGGCGCGCCAGTGAGTGCTAAAAATGGAGGGATGCGTGAGCGGTTGAAACGGATAGTCTTGAAAACTATTAGGCCCGCAAGGGTCTCGAGGGTTCGAATCCCTCTCCCTCCTCCACTACGTTTTACCTGGCAGGTAAAACTATCTGAATCCTTTAAGAAAGGTTTCAGTACTTCCAAAATATCGGTCTCTCGCCTCAATATTTTCGCTTTAGCTCGCCTTTGTTCAAAGTGGTTGCGTCCTCTCGGACACTCGCTTCTGCTCGCCCACAAAGCCCTTTTTCACAAAGGCTACGCGCGCTCAAATATTTCGGCTCGAGTTTTTGTATGAACGAATACCTCCTCCATGTTTGTGTATACTGTGCTCATATGAAAAAAATATCGCTTCTTTTTGTCGTTTTGGCAGTGTTTTTAACGGGTTGTGGATCAGCGCAGAAGAATCCTGTTGAAATAACTGTACCGGTCTCTCAAGTTGAAACGCAGGTTGTTCAAGTAGTCGATGAAAAGGCGCAACCTCAAGAGCTTTTTATTGCGTCTATTGATAAATCGACACTTACGCTCACTCTTTTTGATGCAAATTTGAATAAAATTTCGTATTCAAAAGAAATAGTTTTAGATGATCAACTCAATAGTCTCTCTACATACAATGCAGTTTATTCAAACGATTCAGTGCAGTACGATGCTCAAAAGAAAGAGGTTTATTTTTCTACAGATGGCGCTTCGGCAATGGGTGGAGACTGCGTTAATAAAGATGGAACGTGCGTTTCTCGTATCTACAAAATGGGAATTAATGACGATACGGCGAAGATATTATTCGAGTCACAGACAATTCCGCAAAATTGGATTGTTAACTCGCAGGATAGCTCTGTATTGATGAGTTTTATTGAGCGTGATGAGGTAAATGGAAATACACAAACTCTTACAAAGATTAGTGAAAAAGATGGATCAGTAATTTTTACAAAAGACTTCGCGTTGAATAAGAATGATTCTTTAGGCTCACTCGTTTTGTCATTAGATTCAAAAGCTGTTTACCAAGTACTATTATCTGCGGTAGGTAAAAGCTCATCTGGTCAAAAACTTTCGTTGGTGAATTTCGACATGATGACTGGTGTTCGAAGTGTGAAAGATGTGTATACGGGTAGCGCGATTTGGTTTGATACGGACATCTCTCCAGACGGCTCTTCGTTGGCTTTCTATACGGATTATTTTAAAGCACCGAAGTTGCATATTTTAAATCTTGTGACTGCTGCGACTACCGATGTTCCTTTTACGGGAAGGGTGCACAATTACAATCTCTTGTGGTCTGGCGACTCATCGAAATTATTCTATTCGTTAGAGAAAGAGCCTTCGTATTTTGATGTAACAGAAAATCTAAGTCACTCTTTAAAAGGAGACATACAATCGCTTTTTTCTTCGTACCTCTGGGCCCCCTCAAACCTACTAGCCTATGAAGCAAGTAATAACGTAATTAAACTATTAGACGTAGCGAATGGCGTTATCGTAGACACGGGAATTAAAGGGCAGCTTGAAACAATGGGAATGGCGTGGAACTGAATTAGCAGGTCGTGTGTAACGATAGGCCCTGTAATCAGTATTAAGAGTATATGAAAAAATATACTCTTGGACTCATTACGGGACTTTTTATATCAATACTAACGCTCACCACCATGCGCGCGTTTGCGGCGAGTGCGTGGCATTGGAGTGATGTTTCAAGTGGTGCGTGGTATGCCGCAGCAGTTGAAGAGCTTGCGGGTATTGGCGTGGTGAGCGGCTATCCTGATGGCTCGTATAAACCAGCAAATGCCGTTACACGCGCAGAAGTTGCGCAGATGATGTTTCGTATGAAACAGTATGTTGACGCACGCGATGCGGGAAAAACGGTCTCTGTAATTGTGCCAGTTGCCCCTGTATCGAATTCGGTCTCTTCAGTTGTTGATGGCTCTTCTTGTGCGGCAGTTACCTTGCCTGCGAACGCAACTGAGATTGTCGTTTCAAATATCTCTGAATTAAAAGATGCAATCACGCGAGCGAATGCGAGCGGAAAGGTTATTATATCGCTTCGTGATGGTACGTATGTTACCGACAAAGATTTATGGATTACAGCGAACGATGTGGTTGTGCGAAGTCAGTCTGGCAATCGCGAAAGGGTTATTTTGAAGGGTCAGGGAATGAGTGGGGGAGTTGCGAGCGTTCTACATTTAATGGGTACGCGCGACATTGTTGAAAATCTCACGGTTGGTTGGGTTGCAAATCATCCAATTCAAATTCACGGCGAGAAAAACGCCGATGCGCCGGTGATTCATAATGTGAGATTCGTTGATGGTCGCGAGCAGCTTTTGAAAGTTTCGTACGATGCGACAAATATGAATATTGGCTCAGATAACGGGATTGTGGAGTGTTCGCTCTTTGAATATTCAGCGGGAGTTGGCCCACAGTTTTATATTGGAGGAGTCGATGCACACAATGCTAAGAACTGGATTGTGCGCGGAAATACTTTTAAAAATATTCGTTCTCCTGAGGCGGAAATTGCTGAACATGCGATTCATTTTTGGTCTAATTCACAGGGAACGCTCGTTGAAAATAATGTAATTATTAATTCAGATAGGGGAATAGGGTTTGGCCTTGGTGACCGTGGTCACGTTGGCGGAATCATTCGTAATAATTTTATTTATCACGATGCGAATTCGCGAGGCGATGTGGGAATTGTGCTTGAATCTTCGCCAAATACGCAGGTATACGGAAACAAAATATACTTTGAAAATGATTACAGAAATGCAATCGAGTATCGCTTTGGCAGTACGGCGGGTGTTTCGATTCACGACAATATTACAAATAAAGCTATCTCAGCGCGCGATGGTGCGAGCGGAGCGATCACTAATAATACTACAAACGCTATGCCTTCGGCTTTCGAGGCAGAGTTGGCAAAGGCGGGAATGTAGAAGGAAGTTTTACGGCTTTTGGAAGTGGTGTCGGTGCAGCTAATGGAGGAAATGTCGCTGGGTCAAAAGGGTCAGCTCTGTGTCGAGGAGAAAGTTGCGGCGCGTTATCGTCAAAAACGACATCTGCGGGAATCTCGAATCCCTCAAATGCATCCGATCCCGCAGCATGCATATCAGCGGGGAGTTCTTCTTCATCGTCAGCAAAAGGATCGGCGATAAGTGGTTCACTAACTTCTCGCGTCGGTTTTGGGTTTTCACTTGGTCTTTGATCTACTGGTTTTAATCCTGTAATAAACGATCTTCCTTCGGTGCTTTCAAACCCCATTGGAATATTTGCTCCTGATGTAATTCTCTCGAATATGCCGTCTACTACTTCATCGACGTTTGCAGACGTGTAATCAGTAACAGCCGATACTGTTGAGGCAGGCGGTGCTATTGGCATAGATACACGATCAATTGGTCCCGTCGGTCGTGCTGGAATAGTAAACTCAGAGGTATTGCGTCTCATTGTTGGTGATCCAGGTTGTCCACGTTTTTCACGTTCAAAATCCGAAATAACTTTAGCCACAAGATTTTTAAATAGAGATGACATTCGAGCCAAGTTTGCGCTTATCAATTCTTCTTCAGCTGGCGTTTTAGCAGTAAGCAATTTTCTTCGTTCGGTCGCGTAAGCTTTAACTTGTTCGATGATTTCATCTGTCATTCTTTGCATACCATCTGCGATATCTCTTGGTTTTGCGCTCGCAAATTGCGGCGCAGTGCGTAGTGAATCTTGGAGGAATTCTTTCACTGTTTCAATATCGGCCTCTGGATTTTCTACCAACATTGTTAATATCGTTTTAGTGTCGCGTTGAATGTATAGTTCTGCTTTTTTAATCAATGCGATTTTTTCTTCGGCAATTCTTTGTGCATCTTCTGCGTTTATTCGTTTCTCTTCTTGTATTGCATCAGCTTCTGCATCTAATTTAGCGCGTAAGGCATCACGTGCTGCATTTTTTGTTGTTGCTTGCACGGCTAAGCTAGGCGCGGCATTTCTTTTTTCTCGCTTCTTTCTTTTTTCTTCAGCCGTTTCTCGTGCCTTATCTCCTGCCGCTTTCAGTCTAGCCATAAATGCAGTATCTGCTTTCTCGGCTTCAGATAGTGGAGGTAGTTCGATTTCAACAGGGGTATTTGCCATAATTACCGCAACTCTAGCACAAATATATAATTTGGCAAGTAAAAGGTCGTCGGGCACTGATTGCCGGCGATAGTCAAGTGTTCGGCTTAGTACGTTTTTGCTTCTCTTAAGCCTTTTTCTCCCGTAAAATGCGCGTACTATGAAAACACTTATTACTGGCAAAGACCGCTATTTACTTCGTTTTGACCGTGGTGAAGACGTCAGTGTCGAGTTTAAAAAATGGGCAGATGGCATTGGTATGAAGGATTTAAAGGCAGCCATGTTTACCATGCTTGGTGCCGCTCAAAAGGTGACGTTGGCGTATTACAATCTTCACGAGAAAAAATATTACGATAAAGAAATTACCGAGGATGTCGAGATTATTACGGTCGCTGGCAATATTGCGTGGAAAAAAGATGATGCGGGCAATTTTGGAGCGATTATTCATGCGCATGGCACGTTTGGAGGTCCCGAGTGTCAGGTCTGGGGAGGGCACGTGAAGTCGATGATTGTATCAGTTACCTGTGAAGTTTCGGTTATTATACTCGATGGCGAAGGTGAGGCGGTTCGCGAATTAGATGAAAGCTGCGGATTGGCGTTGATGCGGTAAGTCTTCCCGGGAAGACTTTTTATCGTTAGAATGCCGTGGCTTTCGGCATCAAATGGAGAGGTGCGTGAGTGGTTGAAACGAGCACTCTCGAAAAGTGCCAGGCTCGCAAGGGTCTCGAGGGTTCGAATCCCTCCCTCTCCGCCATGAATTTTATTTCTTCTCTCAAGTCGTAATTTTTATGCTCAAAGAATTCAAACAATTTTTACTTCGTGGAAACGTCGTCGACCTAGCCGTAGGTGTGGTTGTTGGTGCAGCGTTTGGGGGTGTTGTTACTGCGCTCGTGGCCGATATTTTAACGCCGCTTATTTCGGCGATCGCTCGCGTACCTGATTTAAGTAATCTGACTTTTACGCTTAATGGAAGCAAGTTTTTGTACGGTCATTTTTTCAATACGATTATATCGTTCGTACTTGTTTCTGCCTCGATTTTCTTCTTTGTGGTAAAGCCAATGAATATGTTGATTGAGCGTTCTCGAAAGGGCAAACCGCTCGATCCGACCACGAAAAAATGCAGCGAATGTCTCAGCGAAATTCCGCTTCAGGCAAAACGATGTGCTCACTGCGGACAACTGACTGAGTAGCTTTTTACCCCACGTTTGGTATGCAGTATTGGATTATTAAAACAGAGCCAGATACGTATTCGTGGCAGACCTTTCAGCACGAAGGCGCCACTCATTGGAACGGTGTGCGAAACTATTTAGCGCGCAACAACATGCGTGCCATGAAAAAAGGGGACTTGGTTTTCTTTTACCACTCAGCAGATGAGCGCCGCATTTTAGGGATTGCTCGAGTGAAAAAAGAGGCGTATCCAGACCACACATCCGATGATCCGACGTGGTGCATGGTCGATGTTGAGTACGTAAAACCACTGGAGAAATCAGTATCGCTCGCTCAAATTAAAATGGTTCCTGATTTAAAAAATATGAAGCTTGTAAAACAGGGCAGACTTTCTGTTGGGCCAGTTACCGAAGCTGAGTTCACTATTATTTTAGGCCTTGCCGAGACTTCGCTTTCATAAAATATTCTTTTTCTTTTGGCGAAAAATGCTCAATGGCATAACGCAACATCGTTCGTGGCATAGTTGCGGCGTATTTTTCTAGAAAGTCTTTTTCTGCCTTGTGAGAGCAACGTTTGCCTACTTCGCGGAGCATCCATCCCACTGCTTTATGAATCAGGTCGTGGGTATCGTTTTGTAGCAATGCCGCTATGGTAAGAGTGGGTTTGGGTTCCCCTTTATACGTGAAGAAAAAGGTTGAGAGGATTGCAATGCGGCGCTCCCAGAGGTCTTTCGATTTTGATAGCTTTGATAAATAGGGGATTGGATCTTTTTTGAGTCTGTCGAACTCTGCCCCGATGATTCTTCCTGCGCTTAGGTCTACGAGATCCCAATTATTCACCTTCGACATATTTTTTATATACATTTTAAAAACTTCTGCAGGGTTCGTTTTGTACTGGTGCGCGAGTACAAGTAGCCCGCACAGACGTATTTCGTGTACCTTTGATTGAATAAGTTTTTCAACTTCGCTGAGTGGCAGCTCGGTGCACTGAGAAACAATTTTTCGTGTTTACGGCACGGTAAGTCCCCAAAAAATATCTCCGTGAGCATACTGCCCAGGTCCTGTTTTAAAGAAGCGCTGTAATAACGCTCCTTTTTCTTCATTTTTAAATTGAGAAAAGGCTTCGAGTACCTTTTTCGCAGTAATGAGTTGGGTCGTTTTTTTCATAATTGCATCTGTAAGTATATCAATTACTCAATAGCACTTGCTTTTAGTGCGATTTATTGTATAATCCATCTCTTAATTAGTATTATAGTACACATTGTAACCCAATTTATATGATTATTTCTCTTTCGAAACGTATCGTTGTAAGTATATTTGCTCTTATGTTGGCAACAGCTGGTTCTGTCCAGATAGTTTCTGCTGAGTCTCCGGTGTGGAGCGCAGACGCCTATATTCGCGTTGGTGCAAATGGCTACCCATACAATATCAACAGTTTGCCAGATGCATATGTAGTAATGTACGAGGTTAAGCCTGTTACGAATGGTGTGTATAACGGCAAGCAAGTTTCTGTTAAAAAACAGATAAATGGAGTAGCTCCAACTTTTAAAGTTTCAAAAAATCGAATTGTAGACTTTGTTACCTTCTCAGATCGAACAACTGCAATTCGTTCAACTCGTTGGACTTTTACGACTCCTCCATACAAAAACTTTGATGATGGTCAAAGAACTCTTTGTCAGACAAATTATCTTGATACGACTTCAAGACTCACCATTAGTGGTCAAAATGGCTATGCTCCTTCATGTGCATACGGTTCAATGAACTATCCTCTTTCAGAAAAGTACGTTGCTTTTGAAGACAACACTCGCTCATATTCTAAAAATTCATTAGCCTCATTCGAGGCTTGGCCAATGGAGACGAATACTCCTACTTCTGTTGTTCGTGATGCAAATGTTTCTCTCTTCGATGAATACGGAAGACGTGTTGCTTCTGTCGTAAATACGGGTGATCGTGGTATTGCGACATTCATTGTACAACGTGGAAAACGTTACTACGCAGAGGCAGAAAAAAATGGCCGTAAATTTGGTGGACGCATGAAAGTGTATTACCCAAATGAAACTGCAATTTTCTACATTTCTCGTGATGGAAAAAAACTTTTCGATGCATATACGGGGTCGAGCACCTACGTTGTTCAACAGAATTTGTATCCACAGAATGGTTTAACAATTGCGCCTGTTGTTATTCCAACTTCATTAGCTACTCCGGCTGTTACGAATCCTATTAATAATGCCATTTTAAGTGGCTACGCACCTCAGACAGTTTACCTTACATGGACTCCGGTTTCTGGTGCAACTGCATATGAAGTCGAACTAGAACGAGATACTAATTGCTTAATGTATTATTCAAGTCCATGTAGTTCTTATTGGGCAGTTTTCGATTCTTCAACAGTAAGAAATGTAACTTCATTCACAACTCGTGCGCTCACCGATAATTCAAAATACCGTGTCGCAGTTCGTGCTAGAAATAACTCTGGAGTGTATTCAAATTGGTCATCGTATGTGTACTTTAGCTACGATCAATCTCGCACGGTTACTCCTGTTCGTATTGGGCTTTCGGCTCCTTCAATTTCGTATCCTTCTAACTATGAAGAAATTCGGAATGATGGAATTCCTAAAGCAGTGAATTTATTATGGAGTTCTGTGAGTGGTGCTTCTAATTACGAGGTTGATGTCGATTATTCGCTTTGCCCTACATGTTCTGGCTATAATGGCTGGCTCGATTTTCAATTGAGAACTGGTGTAGCGAATAATAATTTTACGACAAATAATTTGTCTGCAAACAATCAGTACCGATTTAGAGTACGAGCGAGAGGATATGAAGGAGAATACAGCGCATGGTCTGAGTATCGATACTTTGCATTTGGTTCTTACCCAAGAACACCGGTTGATTCTGTACTAACTGCCCCTGTTATTTACTCGCCCGCTTCGTATGCAGTGTATAAGACATTTCCTCGAACGGTATTCCTTTCATGGGCTGCGGTGAGCGGTGCTACGAGTTATCAGTACGAAGTATATCGCGTCCAAAATATAGCGGGGAACGTCACATATTATTCATATGGAATTTCTAATGCATACTCAACTTCAGCAACGTCATATACCTTGCCAAATGATAACGCGTATGCGGTTCGTATTCGCGCAGTTCAAAATGGGGTACCGGGAACATGGTCAGGTTACCGATACTTCTATTTCGCGTCAGATATTCAAGAAGATCCACTCAATTAGTGAGTGATGGTCGTTTCAAAATAAACGTTACACCCGCAAGCGCCATAATTACCACGGCAACGACAATGGGCGCTGCGGGTGTAAATGATTCGGCTAAAAATCCTGCGATGAGTGGGGGGATAGTATTTGCGAGCGCTTGCATGCTTGAGTTTATTCCTAGTACCTCACCTTGAATTGTTGGGCCGGCTTGTCGGCTTATGAGAGCCATTAAATTCGCCTGTGTGAGTCCGTTTGAAAGTGCGAATACGGGCACAACGAAGAGTAGTTGCCATGATTGGGTTGGTGCAAAATGTAATGCAATGCCCAGTGCGCAGGTGAACATCGTATACGACAAAATTTTTGTTCCCGAGACACGTCGTGAGAGCCATGGAGTCACTACTCCTTGCGTGAAGATTATCCACAAACCGATGTATCCAAAATAGTTGCCGAGGTCAGTTTGAGTAAAGTTAAATTTGTGAATTACGTAGACGCTAAAAAATGCGGTGAAAAATGAAAATCCCGACTGAAAAAAGAGAGAGGTTACAAATAAATATTTTAATTTCTCGTAGTTGAACGCTTTTACCACATTGTGAACCGATTTTACGAAATCAATGTGTAGCTCTTTTTGTGGAGAGGGGTGTGTTTCTTTGAGTATGCGCGCAGTAAGAAGTGTGTTGACGCCCGCGAGAATGGCGGCAAACCAAAAAGGAACTGCAGGGCTAAACCAGCTCACAATATGTGGAGACGATAAAATTCCTCCTAAAAAAGGCCCCACGATAAAGCCAAGACCGAAGACCGCACCCATGAGGCCGAATGTTCGTGCGCGGGCTTGTGGCGGTGTTATATCGGCGATTGCGGCTTGGGCGACTGCAATGTTGCCTCCCGTGAAACCGTCGATAATGCGTGAAATAAAGAGTATAGGAAGGCTCGTAAACATGACTCCGGTTGCAAACAGAATATAGCCAAGTGAGCTGCCTGCCTGAGAAAAAATCAAAATTCTTTTACGCCCAAATTTGTCTGATAGCTGGCCTAAAATTGGTGCTGCGAAAAATTGCGCAAGTGGATACGTTGCAAGAAGTACGCCCATCATTACATAGGCGTATTGAGTGAAAAATGCATTCTGTACAACGAAGTATGGTGACTCAGGATTCGTAAACAGCATTGGTATGACCGGAATCAAAATCCCAATCCCGAGCATGTCGAGAAAAGAGATGAAGAGCAGTGTCGCAAGGACTTTTTTCATTGTGGCGCAATTGTACCCGTAACAGCTCGCAAACTCGAGTAATGTTTTTGAATTATCCTTTTCTTGAGTACGAAGGGCGAGTTGGGCCGGAGTATTTTGCGACCATAGCCTACGTTGTGGAGAGGTCTAACATGTACGACCTCTCCACGTGCGCGGGATTGGCCCGATAGTAATCGGGCCATCTTCGCTGTCGCTACGACATGATCCCGCGCACTAGTAGGCTAGACTGGTCGACAAAATACATCCGTTCCAACTGCCCTTCATACAAATTCTAATAATTCAAAAACTACTCAAGAATAGTTACACGAAACGAATGGGCAGACGATGGTACTGATTGGAACAGTAAAAGGAAGAAGAGACCCGACTTATAGTCGGGTCGTCCCCTCGACACATGTGGAGAGGGGGCTTCGCTCCTTGTTCCAATCACGTGCCTCGGCGGCCCATTCGTTTCGTGTAATGAGCTGTAACTATTTATTCAGATATTTAAAAGCCTCATCGAGTTGCGGGTCTTTTTTAGCCGTAAAATCAGCTTCGGTATATTTGATTTCGATGTCTGGTTTAATGCCTGTTTGATCAATATTTTGATCGTTTGGGGTATACCATTTTGCGATCGTTGTTCTAATAAGTCCGCCGTTTCTGATTTTTGAAAGTTCTTGTACTGATCCCTTTCCAAATGTTGTTTCACCAATAAGTATGCCGCGTTTTGTATCTTGGAATGCGCCTGCAACTATTTCTGAAGCAGATGCTGAACCGCCGTCGATTAATACGACGACTGGAATGTCGGTGAGTCGTCCATCTGCACCCGCCTTCATCTCTTCATTATTTTTTGGATCTCGAGCTTTTATGCGTGAGATGATGGTATCTTTCTTCATAAACTCGGCAATAATATCGACCGAGGTATCGAGGAATCCTCCGCCATTGCCACGAACATCAATAATCATGCCGCGAGGTTTTTCGAGGAGCGCCTTTTGTACAACGTTATCGAATTCTTTTTTTGTTGTTTGGTTGAATTGGTTGATTGTTACGTGAAAAATGTTGTCTTTGACCTCGGTCTCAATGCTATCTATGTGAATTGCATCACGTACAAGCGTCACCTCTACGGGCTTTGGTTCTCCTTTTCGAAGGAGCGTTAGCGATACTTGTGTTCCTTTTTTACCACGGATTTTTTTAACAGCATCGATGAGCGATATTTTTGCCGTTGTTACGCCATCTATTTTGCTAATAACGTCGCCACTTTTTAGCCCCGCCTTTTTAGCAGGAGAGTCTTTTATCGCTGAAACAACCATAATCACGTCATTTTTTTGTTCGAGTACGGCGCCAATTCCCTCAAGCTCACCTTCTAAATCAATTTCAAATTCTTTCGATTCTTCCGGCGGCATGTAGGCGGTATAGGGGTCTCCAATACCACGCACGAATCCTTTAAGTGCAGCATTTTGCATGTCTTCTAACTTTATTTTGTCGGTGTCGATGTATTTTTCTTGAAGGATTTTATAGACATCATCAATGTACGGAATGCTAATTTTCGAGGCAAAGAGTGAAACCTGAGGCTGAGTAGCTATATTGGTGCCCGAGGTGCTATTTGTGGGGAGTGCTTTTGCTACATAAAAGCCCATCGCAAAGGTCAAAATCAGTACAGGAATAATCGCGTAACTCCGTTTTTTTGTTTCGTGAATCATGGCCTCAAATCTATCATATTTTTTCGAGCGGAGCCACCGACGTTGCCAGTTTTTTTATACCCACTTTAGGATCTTTAAAGGCGACGGTAACGACACCTCCGGTTGCATTAACAATTATTCCGTCACCAAATAATTTATGATGAACTCGGTCGCCATCACTGAATGATGGTGTGCCATCTGCGGGAGTTTCTAGATTGCCAACTTGTTTCGATGTCGCAAATCCCGTTTTATTAATAGATGATTCGCTCGGAATTTGTCTGTTGCCAAAGCCGCTTGTACTTGCTGAACCGGTTACTCCAGCTTGATTTCGGCGCATGCCGAGATTGCCGAATAACATAGAGCGGCGTGAGCCATATTGCTCTTCGGCTTTTTCGAGAAGATTTTCAGGAATGTCGGCGATGAACTGTGAGGGAATTGATTCTTTGCAGTCGCCGTAGAACATGCGGTTTTTTGTGTAGAGCAAGAAAAGTCTTTCTTCGGCGCGCGTTGCTGCAACGTAAAATAATCGTCGTTCTTCTTCGAGTTCTTCGGGCGAAAGCAGTGCGCGGCTGTGCGGCATAAGCCCTTCTTCGAGGCCGCAGATAAATACCCACGGAAATTCCAATCCTTTTGCTGCGTGCACGGTCATCAACGTTACGGCGTTATCTTGTTCGTCCATTGAGTCTAAATCTGCAATGAGTGCGACTTCTTCTAAGAAAATGGTAAGAGAAACTCCAGGTGGAAATTTGTCATATTTTGCAGAAACGCTCACGAGCTCGGCGATGTTTTCGAGTCGTGATTCTGCCTCTACCGTACCGTCATTGATAAACATTTTGTATCCTGTTTCGTCGAGAACATATTTAATGAGCGCAGATGCAGGAGAGGCGCTATTCTGCGAACGTAAGCCATTTATCATGCGTGCAAATTTTACGATAGCGAGTTTTTTCGAGTCACTTAAGTCTTGAATTTCTTCGCAGTAGAGCATCGCTTCGAGTAGTGTGCAGTTGCGTGCAAAGGCATGTGCTTGCAGAACTTCGAGTGTTTTTGGCCCTATTGATCGCTGTGGTGTATTTATAATTCTCATTAAGCTCACCGAGTCAGACGGATTCGAAATAAGTTTGAGATACGCGAGAATATCTTTAATTTCTTTTCGTTCATAAAAGCGAATGCCGCCAATAATTTTGTACGGAATGCCGTTGCGCATAAATACCTCTTCGAGTGAGCGAGATTGTGCATTTGTGCGATACAAAATAACAAACTGTTTGTAGGTCGGTGCCTCTTGTTGCTTCACTTCTTTTATAATTTCTTGTACCACGATTTCGCCCTCGTGGCGCTCGTTTTCGGCTACGCATAGGCGTGTAAGAGCTCCTGTTGTTTTGTCGGTCCACAAGGCTTTGTCTTTTCTCTGCTTGTTTTTCACAATCACCGCCTGTGCCACATTTAATATTTGCTGCGTTGAACGGTAGTTCTGATCGAGGGTAATAATTTTCGCATCGGGATACTCCTTTTCAAAATCCAAAATATTCTGAATGTTTGCCCCACGCCAACTATAAATTGACTGATCGTGATCACCGATCGCGTATAAATTTCGGTGCGTTTTTGCCAGCATCGCGGTAATCATGTACTGCGCGTGGTTGGTATCTTGGTACTCGTCGACGTGAATGTAGTAAAATTTTTCTTGATAATATTTTAGAACCTCGGGGTGTTCTTGAAATAACTGAATTGTTCGATTAAGAATATCGTCAAAATCGACGGCGTTGTTTTTCTGAAGCCGTTCCTGGTACGGGCCATAGAGTCGTGCAACTTTCTCTCCAAAGTATGAATCGGCATAATGTGCCTCGAATTCGCGTGGTGTAATGAGCTTGTTTTTCGCGTTACTAATATGTGCAAGCACCGCCTTTGGGTTTAGCTCTTTTTCGTTCATCTTTAAATCCTCTAATAAATGCTTCATCAAAATTAACTGGTCTGCGGTGTCGTAAATCGTGAACTGGCTCTCAAAATTGAGTAGGTGAATATGTTTTCTAAGGAGTCGTACGCACACCGAGTGAAACGTTCCGATTGTTGGCAATTGCGACGGTCCTCCAAACTGCGCCGCTCCTCCCGATAAGGTATTCGCCGGAACTAACTTAGTTATACGATCGCGCATTTCTTGGGCTGCTTTATTCGTAAAGGTAACCGCCAAAATATTCTCGCCAGGTATGGCAAGTTCAGACATTAAATAAGCCACTCTATGAGTAAGCGCACGCGTTTTTCCCGAGCCTGCTCCAGCGATAACAAGCACCGGGCCTTCGGTTGTAATAACCGCTTGCTGCTGCCGTTCATTAAGCCCTCGTAAAAGAGGATGTTCTTGAGAAGAGTTCGTATTATTCACGTGGAGCAGATACTAGCAAGTATCTACTGTGTGAGCAATGTTGTAATAATGGTTTCGAAAACCGACAGAGGCTGCGCTCCTTCAATTTTAAGTTGAAAGTTTTTTCCGTAATAGACGAATGTGGTAGGGGTTCCTGCAACACCAGCACGAACAGCATCTTCAATATCTGCATCAACTTTCGATTTTGTAATATTTTTGCTGACACATTTAGAAAGCTGAGTACGCAATACACCTATGTTTCGTGAGTGGCGCATTAACCAACGCATGTGGCGAGGGCGGTTATATTTTGCAATTCCCGGTCGTGATAAAAAATTAGGATTTGATTCGTTTGTATCGGTATAGAGTCTGCCGAGAAGATTTAAATACGCGTCGTTTCCACTAATTACATCGACACATTCGAGTGCTTTGGCCTCTTTATATGCAAATTCGTGAATGCTTGTAATAGGAAAATTTCTAAATACGATTTTAAGATCATTTGGGTACTTTTTTTGTAGGATTTTGAGTGTTTTGTGGAGCTCTTTACAGAAGGTGCACTCGGTATCGTCAAAAACCATAAAGGTAATTTTCGCGTTTGGTTTGCCAAGGGTGTGTTCGTTCTGGCGGAGAGCTGGAGCAGTTGTGCTATCTGTTACGGCCTGTACGGGAGTAATTGCGCCGAGTGATAGAGTAAGTACAACGAGAGAAAGTAAGAAAAAACGCTTCATAAGTCCTTTTGTTAAGGAGGCTTATGGTATGGCAGGGCTTGCAAAAAGTCAACTTTGTTTTAGTAGTGCGCCACAACGAGCGTTCCTACCTGTGTAATGTCGAATAACTCTTGGGCGTCTTCAGGTAGAAGGCGTACACAGCCGTGCGAAACACGGCGGCCAATGTGGTTGAGTGCCTCTGCCCAGAATAATCCTTTGTCATTTTCTAAATAGGGAAGTGCGTGAAAGCCAACTCCCTTTGGAGTCAGTAACTGAAAGTGAGGCATTCGATAGTGAGGAGCTTTTGCCCCAATTCGGAGTGTTTGTTTTTGCATGATTTTAAATCTTCCTGGAGGAGTCGGTGTATTGTATGCACCTGTTGAAACAAGATACTCACGCAATACGGTGTCGCCTAATTTTATGACAGTTTTTTGCGAAGTGAGGTTTACATCGACCATAATTTCTTTGCTCGTGTCGAGTGACGATGCGCGTCCTGCAAATCCAAGTAAAAACGCTTTTTTCAAAAGATCTTCGTTCATTGTTCCTACTCTCAACAGAAGCGTTTGTGTTGATACTGGTTCAGTCATCCATTTTACCCCCTCAACAACAGGTTGTAGGTATTCTTTCAAAATGTCGTCTGTGTTTGGGGCTGTCATGACAAAGGTAAATGTTGCGACTCCATTTGGTTCAACGCGTGATTCTTTCATGGCAATGCGATTTGCGCCTTTCCATGCCAAGTCTTGTGGTGTGTAGAGTTCGCTTTTGTGATCTTGTAATTTTGCGGTTCCAAGTCTCATGAGTGGTTTGCCACTGCATCCACTCGAATCGCCGAGCCATGGTGTCGTTCCTGTATTTTTCAAATAAAGTGACACTTTTACTTGTTGATTTTTTTTCGCTGAAAATTCGAGCGAGCGTGCGATGAATTCTCCTTTGTACATGTTTGCGTCAAACGAGACGTCGCTGCATTTTATTACGGCTGGGTCTGCCGATGTTTTTTGTTCTGCAGACTTTTTTATAAGATAATTTAATACTTTTCTTTTTGTTTGCGTGCTGTTTAGAGTAGTTATGCTGGCTTGAAAACTTTCAGCGGCAAGTGAAGTTGTGGTAGTCACCCCAACAACGCCGATCGTAAAAATGGCTACTACAAGGGCAGAGAGCACTTTATGTGTCGAAATAATCGAGTCTGGCTTCTTGTCTGTTGGTAATTCTGGTGACATATAAGTTTTTTTATTTTTTAAATTAGATCATTATATCAAAAAACACTGTCTATATCAATAGACTGACTTTGAGCAGGTTACTGACAGGTCTCCTGCGAATTGTGTTGACGAGCGTCGGTTAGGGCTCAAATAACAGGTTGAATCCGTATATCGCTTGACTTTATGGTGAAATAGGTTATATTAGCGATCTTTTATACCCATCCTATTCAAACTATGAGTACCAAGGTCTTAGATCTCAACGATGCTCCCACAGCGCAACGAGAGGCAACAGCGCAACGCGGTTTAGAGTTGGCATCAAACTCTAAGATTATCACTATCTCTTATGTAGATGGGCAGATGACGATTATGAACGCAGCTGATACTGGGCTTAACACTCCTTTTAGAATTTTTGGAAGCAAGGATGGCGACTGGCTCTTTATTTCAGATTCACGGCAATCTCGTACCTTTGCCATGGTTACATCACTCGAGGTAATGAAAGAGGTGACGAGTATCGTCGGTGGATATATTGGTATGCCGCCAGATTCTCCTGAGGCTGGAGAAAGTTATAGAGTGCATGTACGTGAGGTAACTCATATGCCGGCTGAATCTCACGACAGTGTTGGCGGAACTGTTGCTATCGAAATCGAAAATTTGGCAGACAGAGCAGTGCGAGTAGTAGATGATGAATCACTCCCTGAAACGGTAGCGATAGATTTAGCTGACGTACATACAAAGCCAAAGCTGAAGGGCACGCTACGGCATGACCGGTTACCCTCACCCCCTCGCACGGTTGTAACTCCTCCTTCTGCAGCTCAAGAAATACAACCCCTTCCATCTGAAAATAGTCCTTCTCTAACGAGTGCAGTTACGGTTTCACGAACTCAGATTGCATTGTTTCTTGCTGCACTTGCTGCTGCGGGAGCACTTGGTTATTACACGGCTCCAGAAAAAGGAGAAAAAGCGAAAGAAGAGCAGTCGGCTGTTGAGGTTCAAAAATAGGCGGCCAGAAATTATTGCGATTTTGTCAGTTCCTTACTAAAGTAATGGGGCTGACTTTTTAAATATTGCAACATGGCACGTCACTCTCACTGGGCTCAAATAAAACTTAAAAAAGGTGCTGAAGATGTAAAACGTGGCAAGATTTTTACGCGTCATGCTCGGTTGATCGAAATGACGGCGAGGCAAGGTGGTGGAGATCCCGTTACGAATCCGAGTTTGCGTAGTGCGATCGATAATGCGCGTGCTGACAATGTGCCTCGTGAAAATGTTGATCGTGCGATAAAAAAAGGAACAGGTCAGTCGAAAGACGCTGCAGTTTTTGAAGAAATTGTGTATGAAGGATTCGCCCCGGGCGGCGTTGCCGTAATGATCGAAGTTTTAACCGACAATCGAAATCGTTCTGTTCAAGCAGTACGTGCGGCGATCACCGAACATGGTGGCAGCCTTGCTTCTAGTGGTGCGGCGAGTTTTATGTTTGAGCGAAAAGGGGAGCTGCGCGTGACCCCGCGAAGTTCGGATCGCGACGCCGATGAGCTGGATATTATAGATGCGGGTGCCGACGATTTGGTATATAGCGAAAATGAAGAAGGCGTTGGTGAATTTACTGTGTATACAGTTCCAAATGAATGTGCGGTTGTGCGAAATAAACTCCTCGGAAAAAACTTTAATGTAGGTGCGCCTCGACTAACATTTACTCCCACGACAACGGTAGACATTACCGATGTCGACACCGCGAAAAAGCTTTTCTCTGTAATGGAGTTAATAGACGCCGAAGAAGAAGTTACCAACTGCGTGGCGAACTTTGTTTTGAGCGATGAGGTGGCGGGGCAGTTATAATCCCTCGTGTTACTCGGTTATTTCACCTTTCGTGAATAACGTTTTTTCTCCATCTTGAAATACTACGGTGATCTTATTTGTACGCTCTTTGTTTAATACTTGTACGAGTAATGCTAGAGCTGTGCTGAGATCCATAGGTTCATCCTCTTCGATGTAATTGCACTTCAAATCGCCTTCGCGGAGTGTGAATTGAAGTAATCCAGTGCCTTGTGCATGACGAGAATCATAGAGGCGTGCTTCTTCGTTAAATGCATTTTCTATGCGTTTTGCTAATCCTTCTAACATGCTTTTTGGCATTATTCTTTCGCCGGCTTCATTTGTTATTATTGCCTCGTACGGTGAGCCAACGACAGATAGGTTAATTTGAGGTGTTGATAGTTTTTGAGCTTGCTCATGCATTATTTGAAATTCACCGCTTCGTGCTTTTACCTCTGCCGTAATTCTTTCGATGTTTCTTGTAGCTCCCACTTTTGCGAGCGCTGCGTCGATGTCTGCTGTGCCCTTTTCTACGCCGCTTTTTGCTGCGATAATTCTATCTTCAAGTGTATTAATCATAATGCGAATTTATACATATATGGCAAATAAGTCAAGTTTATCGATGTTGACTGTGTGCGAGTGCGCATATAGTCTGTGCGTGTACTTACATAACTATATCTGAATATGAAGAAACTCAAGCAACCCCTCACTCCAAAAGAAGAAAAATTATTAACCTTTATTGAAGGCTATCAGTTAGAAAATGGTAGTTCTCCGACTATACGAGAAATGCGCGAGTTTTTTGGATTAAAATCCGATGGTTTTGTCGTTTATTGCGTTGAATCTCTGCGGAAAAAAGGAGCGATTGAAAAAGGAGACACGCCTCGCTCGATTAAATTATTGCCATCGGTTGCACATCGTCTGCACTCAGATGTATTTCGCGTACCGGTTCTAGGAGCGATTCCCGCTGGTGGGCCTGCCATTACCGAAGAATTTACTGAGAGCTGGGTTAATATTGAGCATCCTCGTTTGAAAAATGCAGAAGGCGTTTTTGTGCTTCGTGTAACGGGAAATTCAATGATCGACGCCGGTATTTTTGAAGGCGATCATGTGATTGTAGACTCTAAAAAAACTCCGCGTGAGCGTGACATTGTCGCTGCACTCGTCGACGGAGGCGTGACTATCAAACGCTTTGTAAAAAAAGATGGAAAGCCCTACCTGCGCGCTGAAAATCCTGAATATTCAGACATTGTTCCGACCACTTCGCTTGAAATTCAAGGGGTGGTGATTGGGTTGACGCGGTGGTATTAAGGTCTTTCGAAAATGTTTCATCCGTGACGAGCAGGAGCGAGGATCCGCGAGGACAGCTTTTAAAAAAAAGTTGAGTGTACATAATTCATGATGTAGGATTCCGGGGCTCGATCTATTGATATTTTGTTTGTTTCTCGATGTATCTTCGCCTGGTGGCTCGATACATCTGGCGGCGTTCGTCGCATATGTGTTATTTCGCTCTCAATTGATAAATCGGTGATGCTCTGTCTCAATCGTTCCCGCTCGTATGCGCATCCGCTCGTTCCGCTCTGATGAAAACAAGTTTTCCTCAGTCGCGTCTCTCGCGTCTGCCCCTGCGTTGCAGGGTATGCATACTCGCTTCACTCAACGCTTTTCCGCTTCATAACCCGCATTCTCCTCACTTGCCGATGTAGCTCAGTTGGTAGAGCAGTCCCTTCGTAAGGGAAAGGTCGGAGGTTCGACTCCTCTCATCGGCTCCACGTTTCACCCTGCGGGTGAAACTATCTGACACCTTTAAGAAAGGTTTCAGTACTTCCAAAATATAGGATTCTCACTTCGTAACTTTCGCTAAACTTCGATTTTTTCAATGTGGGACCCACGAGACCCACATTTCAAAAACCTTCGTGCGCTCAAGTTGCTCAGCTCGAGTTTTTTGTAACCGGTGACCGACTCCTCTCATCGGCTCCACGTTATTTCCCTCCCTAGAGAAGCGAAACTGGAATATATCGCCCTCAGCGTCAAGCAGCGGCTATTTGCCATAACTCTTAAAAGGGTTACTATTAAGTCGTGAAGCGCACTATTCTCTCAATTATCGTGTTTTTAGCGGCCGCCACTGTGGTTGGCTTTGGAATTTGGACCTACTTGCTTTCTATTAAGCAGGTTCCCGAAGAGTTACCAAACAATACTTTTCTCGTTGAAGCAGCACAGAATTCGGTTATTGAGTTCGATGGAATACGTCTCGAAATTCCGGCAGGTTCGGTATTGGTAGATACAAAAATTACAATAAACAAAACTAATGACCGAAACCTTAGCGGTGGCCTTACCGACGTATTCGATCTTCAACCTGAGGGTCTTGTGTTCGATCATTGGGTGCGTCTTTCTCTCCCCTTTAATCCCGATGCACTTACTGCCAAAACTCCTCGAATTAATTTGAAATACACCCTTGCTGATGGGCGTGAAATTGAGCTTCCCTTTGAAATTGATTGGGTGAATAACCGGCTTCGTACCTGGATAAAAGAGTTCTAATCGGGTACTATCGAGCGGTGAAAACCAAGTACGTAAAAGTTGTTGTTTTTGTACCTGAGACCCACGCGCAAAATGTTCGTGAAGCGCTTTCTGCGAACGGTTGCGGGCGATTGGGCGATTACGATTCCTGTTCTTTTTCTACGGCAGGAGTGGGACGTTTTAGACCTTTGAAAGCCGCGAATCCTTTTGTTGGAAAAGTTGGCGAAATTGAAGAAGTGACTGAAGAGCGTATTGAAGTTTTGTGTGAAGGAAAAAATATTGATGCAGTTGTTGCTGCGGTAAAAAAAGTGCACCCGTACGAAAATCCCGCGATTGAAGTGTATTCGCTTTTGTATCCCTAAAATTTTTCCTTTTCCCATGTCTGTCCGTACTCCCATGCTAAAACAATACGATGCGATTAAGCAAAAATATGCTGACTGCATACTGTTTTTTCGGCTGGGTGATTTTTATGAGATGTTTGAGAGCGATGCCGTTGAAGGTTCGAGGATTTTAAATTTGACACTCACGAAAAGGCAAGAGACTCCAATGTGTGGATTGCCGTATCATGCTGCCGATAATTACATTGCAAAGTTGACTCGTGCAGGCAAAAAAGTTGCGGTGTGTGAACAATTGTCTGACCCCACATTGCCGGGAATTGTTACTCGCGATGTTGTTCGTGTTATTACGCCGGGGACTACGTTTGATACTCATATTTTAGAGGATAAAAAAAACCACTATATCATTGCAGTTTCTGTCGGCAAGGGTGGTGTTTTTGGGCTTGCGTGTGCCGATATTACGACTGGCGAGTTTTTGTTGTACGACTGTGCCGATGAGGCATCGCTTGAAGAAGAACTTGCGCGACTTTCGCCAGCGGAATGTGTCGTCGACCGTAGTGAGAAAAATATTCCCGTATCGCTACGGCAGTACGGAAAAATGCCGGTGTTCCCGCATGATATGTGGGAGAGCGGCGAAGAGGTTTTGAAAAAACAGTATGGTGTTTTGTCGCTTGAGTCGTTTGGTTTTGGCGATAAGAAACAGCTTATAGATGCGGCGGGATTGTTGCTTGTGTATTTGAAAGATACGCAAAAATCTGACTTGAGTCATGTGCGCGCGCCAAAACTTGATGCGCATACCGATGAACTTATTGTCGACGATGTTGCTCTGAAAAATCTCGAGCTTATTTTTAATATGCGCGATCACTCAAAAGAGGGGACGCTGCTTTCGGTGCTCGATAAAACAAAGACAGCGATGGGTGGTCGCTTGCTTCGAAATCGAATTATGCATCCGTCATGTAGCGAGGTGGTTTTGAATAATCGGCTCGATGCGATTGCTCGTTTAATTCAGAATTCTTCTCTCTCGAATGGGCTCGGTGAAGCCCTTAATGGCGTGCTCGATATTGAACGATTATTGTCGAAACTTTCAATTGGCGCAGGTAACGCGCGCGATATTTTGGGCATTGGTTTGTCACTTAAAACGAAAAAAGTTTTTGAGGATTTGTTGCAAGGGGAGTGTGCCCGCGATGGACTTTTCGGCTCTTTATATTCGCAACTCACTCAGTTGTCTTCATTAGAAATGTTGTCTGCACAAATCACGCGGGCACTGATTGATGAACCGCCGCTTTCAACAAAAGAAGGCGGCATGATTCGAGACGGGTACGACGCTGAGCTCGATGAATTAAAAAAAATCACTCGTGATGGTAAGCAAATAATCGCTGAAATGCAGCAAAAAGAAATTGAGACGACGGGTATTAACTCCCTTAAAATACGCTATAATAACGTGTTCGGTTACTTTGTCGAAGTTACCAAAGCAAATTTGACGAAAGTTCCCGCTCATTACATTCGCAAACAGACGACGGTGAATGGCGAGCGTTTTGTAACCCCCGAATTAAAAGAACTCGAAGAGAAAATTCTCACCGCAGAGACGAAGAGTTGCGAAATTGAGTATCGACTTTTTACCGAATTACGGACGATGGTTCACGATCACACACGTGATTTGCAAAATTATTCTTCGGTGCTTGCAAACATTGATGTGCTCTTGTCGCTTTCGCAGGTTGCGCAAAATAACCGCTACGTACGGCCACAAATTGTTGCGTCGACCGAGGCGCTTGAAATTAAAGAGGGGCGTCATCCCGTGATTGAATCGCTTCGTAGTGATCACTTTATTCCCAACGATGTCGAGCTCAGTACTGAGCGTCGTTGCGTAGTTATTACCGGTCCGAACATGGGTGGTAAATCGACGTACTTACGACAGACAGCACTCATTGTTTTAATGGCGCACCTTGGTAGTTTTGTGCCGGCTGGCAGTGCGAAAATTCCCCTTACGGATCGCATTTTTACCCGTGTCGGTGCGAGCGATAATTTGGTGCACGGTCAAAGTACCTTCATGGTTGAAATGCAAGAAACGGCGCGCATTTTGCATTACGCAACGCCACGCAGTTTAATTATTTTAGATGAAATCGGGCGCGGTACTTCGACGTACGATGGCGTTTCACTCGCATGGTCAATCCTCGAATATATTCATAATGTTGTTGGCGCGAAAACGCTTTTTGCAACGCATTATCATGAGCTTATTTCGGTCGCTGATACACTGCCGAATGCGCGAAATATGAGTGTTGCGATTAAAGAAGAAAAGGGGACTATCGTATTTTTGTATCGTGTGTGTGAGGGCGCGATTAACCGAAGTTATGGTGTAGAGGTTGCACGACTGGCGGGTTTGCCGAATGAAGTCATTGCGAAGGCAAAAGAAATTTTGTTGGATTTAGAAGAGGGGATCGTCGATAAAGCCGTAGGTGAAAAAATGGCCAGTGAAGTGCGTCAGAAAAAAACTGATGAAGCGCAGATAGATATGTTCGCAGTTCCCGTTGATCCTCGTGCACATCGCATTATTAAAGAACTCGACGAGGCAAATGTCGACGCGATGACGCCACTTGAGGCATTGAATAAATTGTACGAGCTTAAAAAGGGGAGCTAGTTATTCTCTTCAGCATCCATGGTATCCAACTCTATGAGATGATCGTAAACGGCTCTAATTTGATCTTGAGTTAGTGCGAATGCTTTAGGGAAAATATGTTGAATTTTGTTGTGCCCTGCGATTGTATATACTTTTGCGGCTAGCTCATCAGTAGCTAATACTGGATTGGTAGGATCGTCGGGGGTAATTTTGCGTATCCTTTCTAAGCAATACGCGCGCGTCAATGGAGGGGTATCAGCGAGGCACATCTCAACGAGATATGTAACGTATGTAATGTGACCTTCTCTCGTTGCACCAAGGGTTGCACATGTTTTTGATCTCGCCTGGGCAAGATTAATGTAATCGTCTAATACACTCGCGTCTCCTTTAAGATATTTCTCTGCAATGGTAGTAACTCGTGCCCGAATTTCTTCAATACTACAAAGCTCTTCTACCGATGCACTAACCACCGCTACTAGTGTAATGGTGTGCATTTCCGTTGCATATTTCCCGTTGTATGCTGCATCGACAAATGCTTTGGGCATTAATACATCAAATAAGCATGCTGCAGCTTCGATTCCATCTTCTGTAGGTTCATTGTGAGCGCGGAATTCTCTGAGTATTACGTCAGTATAATCGTCGAGGGTTCTTAAGCGAGATGTGTCGAGTGACATAGATATCTACTAAAATTATTTTCTAAAACGAGACTCCCACGCATCTTTTCTATACGTACCGTCTTCAATTTCTTTTGCGCCATTTTGTTCTGACAGTAGACGATTTTTATAGGCATCTGTGTTGTGTGCTGCATCAATAATTGCTCGATATGACGTTTTGAGTCCTGTTTTGTTTTCAGGATTTACCGCTTCGAGAACCGTTTCAGCTGCAACGACCGTAATAGTTACTCCTTGAGTAACCAATGAGGCATTTTCTTTTACCGACACTTTTGGGGCAGTTCCGCTGTTATCAACTTCTAGTCCAAGAATTGCTAAATATTTTTCGTTCAGGTTGCCAATCAGGTATGCCAATTTTTGTTGGATTTCTGCTTCACCACTCATCAAGGCATTAATCATTGCCTCGGCGCGTGGCACGTTGTAGTCGTTTGTGACAAAGACCGCATTTTTGATTCCGCGTTCTTTACACATACGGAACATGTGGATAATTCCTTCAAAAATGGTGGTGGATTCTTTTTCGGGAATAATTCTTTCGGGCGCAACACCGTGACGTTCAATGTATTTCGCATTAATGTCGTAGTGCTCTGTCGGTGGCTCTACATGTGCACGAGTTGTCTCATTTTTAGGAACATCAAATCGACTCATGGGAACAACGATTGCATTCGGAAACGCTTTTGCTAAATAAACCGCCGCAAGGTCACGTGCTTTGCC
>CAYHBN010000004.1:0-40311 GCA_964354865.1 uncultured Candidatus Peribacteria bacterium | reverse complement strand
TCGCGCAGATAGTATTCATACACTGGGAATGTTCCATGATCTGAATGCCGCGTATTACATACTTCCTTCACTGAATGACGAAAATATTAAAGTCCGTTCAGCGGCTATGATTGCGTTATGGCAGTTCGACAAGTACAGACCAATGTTAGAAACAACACTGCTCGATATGCTTAAAGATGAAACGCGTGAAGACTTCTTTGGTGCGCTCTATATTATGGGAGAGATTCGCTATAAGAACGTAAAATTGCTGCTCCCCTATTTACACAGTAATGACCCTGAAGCTGTTCTAGAGGCCGCATTCGCGCTTACACGGTGTGGTGTTGCTGCAGGATTTATGGTTGTGATTAAACATCTTCTTGAGCTTCCCCGTGAACGATTTGAGTCTGTACGGCTCTTTGTAAATCGCTTAGACAACAAAGCGCGTACCATGATTGAACGCGTTGTGGTACACCTGATTTCGCACGAAATTAGTGCGTTAATGCACCTGCGTAATGTGACGTCGTTTGATCAAATCGAAGTAGAAACACTTGAAAAACTGCGTCGTTATTATTCACTCATTGACCAGTTTGAAGAATTATTCGAATTTGAGTGCGCACTTCGTGACCGCCAAATCCAACATGCAAACAATTAATAAAAGCATCGTCGCAAAGGCCTTTATAGCCTATCTCGTAACGTCTCTACTCTTGAGCGCTGTCGCGTATGTACTTGTACCGCGCGAGGCACTGAGAGTCGTTATTGCCCTTCTTGTGGGCTTCGGCCTGCTCGCTTGTATTTACACGTATGTCATTTTACAACGACCACTCGACATTGTTTTCTCTCAAATGAAAGCACTTTTAACCGGCCGGCCTTATAAAAAAATCTTTACCACACGGACAGACGAAGTCGGTGTACTTGCACACTTTTTTAACGATGTGACGAAGAGTATTGAGCGAATATCGCAAGATATTACTGAAGGCAAACGTATGTCGAAGGAGCTCTCGGTTGGTAGCGACATTCAACGAAAAATGATTCCGACGAATATGCCCAAAGTTGAAGGATTGGAGATTTTTGGCTCTACACGACCTGCCTCAGAGGTAGGCGGAGACAGTTTTGACGTTATTAGTGCACCTAACTCGAATACGATGATGTACGTGGGCGACGTGACTGGTCATGGCTTGCCTGCGGGATTGGTGATGGTGATGGTTAATACGCTTATTCGTACCCTTTCTGAAATCTACCAAAGTGGTTACGAAATAATGATGAATACCAACCGAATTATTAAGAGTCGCATTGAGCAACACCGTTTTATGACGTGCGTACTACTTCGTTGGAATACGATGGTTCAAAAAATGTATTACACGGGATGCGGTCACGAACATATTTTGATTTATCATGCAGTGGCAAAAAACTGCGAAGTGCGAAAAACGGGTGGCATTGCACTTGGAATGGTTCCCGATATTAGCAAAATTATTAGAGAAGATGAGCTGCCATTTGAGAAAAATGATTTTATAGTCTTGTACTCCGATGGAATTATTGAGGCAAAAAATATGACAGGAGAAATGTTTACGGTTGAGCGACTTGCTAAAATTATTGAAGGACGAGCAGAGACTTCTACCCCTGAAGAACTTTTCGTAACTATCTCTAAATCATTTTCTGATTTTGTGGGAGAACAAACCCAAGCCGACGATATTACGCTCATCATTGTCAAACGGTCTTAAATCTCGTAAAGTAACTATACAAACATGACAGATTCACGCGAACAAATAGATCATCAGTCAACTGCGCCAAAGGCAGCAGATACACAAGAGTCTGGACCCAAAATTACCGGAAACGAAAAAGTAAAACAGGGTGCCGAGTCTGTTTTGAGTGCGACCGAGGGTGCCGATAGTAACGAAGATGGCGGCGAAGCAATGGGCAATGTGAGTGAGTCTACTAGTGAAGATAAAAAAACGGGATCTCAGGGCGGTGCAACAGGCGGAAAAGCCATGACGACCGATGAGGTTGAGCAGTTACGTGCAAAATTATTGGCAAATGCTCCAGCGCAGACCGATATGGTAAGACAGATTAGAAAAGTCTTAAGTGACAAAGAACATAAGCTCGAAAGGGAGTTCAGTAGTTTGGCATCAAATCCTCAAAAAAACCCAGCAAAATTCGTCGAAGTTGTCTCGAAAATCCGTCAAATTCGTGTGTATTTTGATTCAATGCTCAATGCAACATACGAGTACGTGAAACATTTGTGGTTGAAAATTGTGCATGGGATATAAATAAGAGAGTTAGAGAGAAAGAGTAAAAGAGCGTAAGGGATAGAAAAAAGTGCTGTTTTATTGTATTATTCGTGTGTGGAATTAACCAAAGAACAACAGGCGCTCATTGCACGAATCAAAGAGCTTAAGGCAGAAAAGAACGCGATTATTCTCTGTCATAACTACCAGCGCCCCGAGATTTTCGAGGTTGCTGACTTTATTGGCGACTCACTTGAGCTGTGTAAAAAGGCACAAACCGTCCCCTCTCGTTTGATTGTGTTTTGTGGCGTCTATTTTATGGCCGAGAGTGCTGCGGTATTGAATCCTAATTCAAAAGTGGTCATTCCTGACCCACAGGCTGGTTGCGCTCTTTCAGATATGATTACTGAAAAGGCATTGGCCGAGAGAAAAAAGTTATATCCTGACTGCGCAGTGGTCTGTTATGTGAATTCGACGGCTGCGGTGAAAGCCCTCGCCGATGTTTGTTGCACTTCGCAGAATGCGGTAGCGATTACGCGTGCCTTACCGAATAAACAGATTTTGTTCGTTCCCGATAAAAATCTGGCAAACTTTGTGGCAAAGCAGGTTCCTGAAAAAGAAATTATTGCGTGGGAGGGATACTGTCCAATTCATGAGCGTCTTACTCCCGAGTATTTACTCAAAGCGAAGGCCATGAAGCCAGGTGCCAAGATTATTGCCCACCCTGAGTGTACCGCCGAGGTACGGGCAATTGCCGATTATGTGGTTTCAACCAGCGGTATGTTGAAGGTCGCGACTGAAGACGATTGTACCGAGTTTATTTGTACAACTGAGTGTGGCATGGTGCAGCGACTTAAAAAAGAGCTTCCACATAAGCAATTCTATACCGTCTGTAGTGTGTGTTTCGATATGAAAAAAATCACGCTCGAGAAAATTGTTACCTCGCTTGAGACCGAAGAAGCGGTAGTGACGGTGCCACCCGAGACTGCTCGAAAGGCAAAAGCCGCACTCGATCGCATGCTTGAACTTGCTTCAAAATAATTTTGGATTTTCTATGAATAGTTCTGCGAAAAAAATGTATCTCACTGACGCACTTCCCCTGCTATCGCTGAATAATGCGTCGTACCGAATCGCGGTGAAAAAGGTTTGTACTTTACAGTTAGAGTTAGACGATTCGGCAAACGATGTTACTACGTTTGCGGTATTCGGATCCGCAAAAAACGAAAGAGATGCTTTTGTCGTTGCAAAATCAGAGGGCATTATTGCAGGAGTTGAAGAAATCGCCTGGTTTTTAAATGCTAATACATCAATAAAAGCGCATGCACTCGTAAGAAATGGTGCTCGGGTTTCAAAGGCGACAACTTTGCTCAATTTGAAAGGAAACATCGGCGACCTCATGTCTCATGAGCGGATGATTTTAAATGTTATCGGACATCTAAGCGGTATTGCGAATCATGTAAGAGAGTTAGTGGGGCAACTGGGACCAATAAAAAATGCGCCATTGTTAGCGAGTACTCGCAAAACGCGTTTTGGCGTTTTAGACAAAGCATCCTGTGTTTTAGCAGGCGCCGGCAGTCATCGGTTGACGCTTAAAGACGCGGTGATCATTAAACATAATCATTTTCATGCGATAAAAAATAAGATGTCTTCTGTCGTTGCTCAATCATTTGAACGTGCAGTCGCACGCGAAGGAATTCGCTTTTTCGAGGTAGAAGTAACTACCCCACGCGATGCGCTCGAGGTTGCGCAGTTTTTCCAACTCAAAAAATCAAAACTGCCGTGCGTTATGATGCTTGATAATTTTAGCCCTCCACAGGCACAGAAAGTAATAGCTCAGTTAGATCGTTTGTATCCGCATCGATCATTTATCATCGAGGTCTCAGGTGGTATTACTAAATTTAATCTCAAGAACTACGCAAAAATTGGCGCCGATGTGTTGTCTCTCGGTAGCCTTACCTACGCCGCTTCATTTTTCGATGTCAGCATGCGCATGAAGTGAACGCTAGTTCCCCATCAAATGTAGGTGAATGTGAAAAACAACCTGTCCGCCCTCTTTGCCTACATTAAAAAGGAGTTTGTATCCAACGCACCCATGTTTTTCGGCAAGCTCTTTAGCTACTTTAATTAAGTGCCCCATGAGTTTTTCTTCTCCTTCTTCAATATCATGTACCGTATCGATATGTTTTTTAGGAACCACTAATATGTGTACTCGGCTTTTAGGATACAAATCATTGAACGCTAGGCATTTGTCGTCTTCATACTGAAGCGTTGCAGGCATTTCTTTAGAAACAATTTTACAAAAAATACAGTCGTTCATGACTGTATTCTAAGTTTTTTGGCAATTGTTGTCTACTGCTCTGGTTCAGCTCTTTACTTCTTCAACGCATACACCGCACGTCCAACTCGTTCAAACTGTGGATTTTTTTGTAAGTTGAGTGAGATAGTCCCCTTCTTTACGTGGCGTTGTTTGAGCACTCCAGTAATAATATCTTGTTTTGAAAGCGGGCTCTTTTTTGAAAGGAGGTCTTCAATAATATCTGAAACGGTTCCTTTCTTATAACCCCATTCTTTAAGACCGTAGAGACCACGGCCTACCAAGACAAACTGTTCGTCGCGAATAAGTTCGTTGTGAACGGCCTGCGTTGTAACCACTTTTCGGTCGAATCCTGCCTCGGCAATAGTGTTTGCAATTTCAACGAAGTGAAGTGGCTTTGCGACACGCTTCAACACAATGTATGCCTTATCGCGGATTGATTTAGGATTTATATGTCTCCATACAAGCAAACCGAGTCCTTCTGGAACTTTCTTAAAACGAACATCAACATTCATGAGTGAAATAATACCATCGCGTGGAATAGTGAGTCCTTTTTCACGAACAATAACTTCAACTTGAGGAGTGAGTTCATGAAGAGGAATAACGTTCTTATTTTTGTCGAGCAAGGTGTGCACGATGTCACATACAATCTTTAATTCGCTTTCTTTGTAATGCTTCTCGTAAAGGAATGGGTGAAAAACGTTGTTCTTTTCTGTTCGAGTCATTTCTGGGTGAATCGCAAGAGCCAAGCGAACAATGTGGCCATCGATAATATTCGTGGTCATTAATTTCTGTAAAATTTCGCTGACGAGTTGATCTTCAAGACAAAGGCCGCCGTGTATATGAATGTGGTCACGTGCAAGAAGAGTGATCTCATTAAGGCGTGATGTTTCGAGTGTACGGCGTAGCTTGTTAAGCGCAATTTTTTCGATCTGTCTTATTCGTTCTCGTGTTACTGAGAAATGCTGACCAATTCGTTCTAGAGTTTGTCTAGGTTCGTTATCGAGAGAAAAGCGTTTAATGACAACTTCTTTTTCTTTTGCTGATAAAACGAGGAAGACGTCTTCGAGAACCTTCTTCAAGTCGAGTATCGATGATGATTGCGTTGATGACATACGTTAGTGAGTAATGAAAGTAATTGAGTGATACGCTTGCTTTACGGCTTCGAGATTAGGCTAATTCTTTTCCTATATATCGTCAAGCAATAAAGTTGATCTATTAGCAAGGGTATCGTTATATCTAACTTACTTGGGTGCTAAAGGGATTAATTTTATCCACTTTTGACTTTTTGTCAACACCTTTGTTTCATCTATCGTATGATTTTCGACCCGAAGCGCTTGAGTAAGCCATCTGAAATCTGTGAAAATCGTGTTTTTTTCTCTTCTTTTTCGGGAATTTCGAACAAACTGTACTGTTTTGGCCCCTCAATTTGAACTTGCGGGAGTAAAAATCCTGCTTTTCGGTAAATGAAGCCTTCACGAAAGCAGAAAGGGAACATTTTTTCGCGTAATACGCGTATATAGCTGTCGTCGTCATTACAAAAAAAGTTAAAAATATGTTCACATGAGATTGCGCTAAAATCCTTTTTCATGAGAAAAAAAGTGAGCGTTTTTGCCTCAATACCACGTGAACGAAGGGTGTGTGTCATCTGTTTAAGGAGTTTCAGGCAGTAGTCATATATGGCGCGCTGGTCGGTGAGAAAATCATGAAAAGTGGCGGTATGTGAGAGGGATTTTTGAGTGTCATTATTTTGTTTAACTTTCCAGAGGGAAAGCCCGGAAAGTTCTGTAACGAGCTCAACTCCCCTTTTGCCGAGCAGTTGGCGAACCAATGGTTGGGCTGAAATCATCTGTGAAATAGTGTAGATGCCATACTTATTAAGGAGCGCTTGGGTATTTCGACCTACTCCTGCGATTTTTTCAACGGGCATATCTTTAAGAAAAGCCTTGCGGTCAGGTTCGCTCACCACGGTGAGTCCATATGGTTTTTTAAAGTCAGAGGCGATTTTTGCTATCACTTTGGTTGTTGCAAGTCCTATTGAAACGGTTATTCCTAATTTTTCGAGTACTGTTTTTTTCATCTTCTCAGCAATTTCGGTGTAAGAGGCGCGGTACATAAGGCGCATTCCCGTTAAATCCATATAGGCTTCGTCGACCGAACTCACCTCTAAATCCGGCGAAAAATCCCCTAAAATGCGCATTAAATCCTGTGAGACACGTGAGTATTTATGAAAGTGCGATTGGAGAATGTGCGCTGACGGGCATGCCTCGACAGCTTTAAAAATAGGAGTTCCGGCACGAATGCCAAACGGGCGCGCCTCGTAGGTGGCGGCAAGCACAATCCCCCGTCGGTCGGTGCGCGAACAGACAAGTACGGGTTTGCCCTTTAAATGGGGAAAATCGAGTAACTCGACCGAGGCAAAAAAACAATCAGCATCAATGTGCGCAATGGCGCGCGGGAAAGAGTGCATAGTGCTAGTGTATATGAGTGAGTACTCATAATGCAAACAGGAGTATAATCGCCGTATGCAGTTGCCTACATTCAAAGTTGAGCGGGAATTAAAAACACAGGGCTATTTGCATATTGTGGGTGTTGATGAAGTTGGTGCAGGTTGTTTGGCGGGGCCAGTAGTCGCGGTTGCACTCGAGTTACCCGAAAATTGCCGCATTGCGGGAATTGCAGATTCAAAGTTGGTGAGCGCAAAAAAGCGCATGGATATCTTTGAAAAAATCTTACAAAAAAATATTAAGTGGGCGGTAGGGAGTGCGACGCCTGAAGAAATCGATGCCATTAATATTCGACGTGCGAGCAAGCTAGCCATGAAACGAGCAATTGAAGCATTTGGCACAGCAGATTACGCGGTGATTGACGCGTGGCGAATCCCCGACCTCACAATCCCTCATCATGGCATAATTAAAGGCGATCGCTTGGTTAAGTCTATTGCAGCTGCCTCTATTGTGGCGAAAGTGGTGCGCGACTTTATGATGACTGAATACGAACAGGAGTTTTCCGGTTACGGATTAGCGCAGCACAAAGGGTATGGCACGAAACAACACTATGAAGGATTGAGTACGCTTGGAGCGACGCCCATTCACCGGAAAACATTTATAAAAAAGTTTTTTCTTTCCGATATAAAAGAATCCGAATTACCTTTTAGCTATTAAGCGCTTTGTGCTATTAATGACAGTAATGACAGATAATAAAACACCTGAACAAATATCAAATATATCTTCGGTAAGCTCAACTCCATCGACTGAATCAAATAGAGTTGAAGCTAATCCAGAACTGCAGGCTAAAATGGTACAGCAAGAGGCCTCAGTTATGAATTATTTGCGCAATAAGCCACTACGTGACTTAGAGTACCGTCCTACTCCTGAGCAAGTTGCTCTTCATGTGGAGAATCTTAAAAAAACACTTTCTCAAGTACAGCAAAAAGTTGCACGTTCGCAAGGAAGTGCTGAGCAGTCCCTCAGTGAAGTACAAGAGAACGCGTGGGCACTTGAATATAAAGACGCTCAATGGATTGATAATGCAACAATCCAAAAAGTTGCTGAAGGATTTGCCCGGATGGTAAATACGTATGGGTGGAGTCATGAATTGTTTATTAGAAACTTTCAAACTGAGTTCGATACATGGACAACGCCTGATACAACACTTTTTTTCGTTCAAAAAGAAGAAAGTAGTGCCCCAGAAGAAAAACGAATATCAGCAGTTGGTGGCAAAGATTCTACGAATCTTCATTTTATGAGCTGGAAAAATCAGCCCTACATGTACATGGTTGGTGATCGTAAAAACGAAAAAGAATTTATTAGCGGCATTATTCATGAGCTATCACACATGGCAGTGCCGGGTACTACCTGTAATTCATGGGAAGAAGGCACTCTTTCGATTTTAAGCGCAGCAGCCCGCCCCGATGACAATATTGACGCAGGCGGAAAAGTTGAAGCCGGGGGTGCAAGTGGTTACATTAATGCTGCGTTGCTTTCGTATCTGATGGGGCTAGACGAGATGTCTTTTCGCGATACGGCAGGCTTTGAAGATGTTAATACACGGCTGTTCTGTGGCGCGAGTGTAAATAATGAAACCCTCTATGAACGTGCAAATGCTTTTATAAAACGTTGGAATATCGATGATGAAAAAGATGTAAAACGCGTGAAAGAAATTTTAGTTACGCCAAAAATGGGTGGGTGGATGAATAGTCAAATTTCCTCTCGCGATGTTAAAGAACTCGTTTCGATCTTAGCCACGCATGGTCACGATTGGTACGAAGTGCTTCTTACCACAAATACGAGAGTTGGTGGTCCCCCGACGGTGGGACTTTTAAATAAGTGGTTGCAGTACTCCAATATTCCGTTAACCGAAGAAATACAGAAACAGACTATTCGTGAACGATAGATATATTTCGACCTAGAACATAAGTGCCGAGACTCCTAATGCCACAAAAATCACCCCTGCAATTTTTTTAGTGATCGACGGTTTAACCTTCGACGCCAAGAATTTGCCCGCTACAAGCGCTAAAACCGATAAAATCAATAACGCACACATAACACCAGCAAAAACGAGGTATGGGTTGTATTCAATGGCAAAAAGAGCGCTTCCAAACTGGGTTTTGTCTCCCCACTCAGCGAGTCCGATTGCAGAAAACCCTAATATGAAGGGGCTTTTTGATGATTCTATTTCCACATTATCGTCGTCATTTTTTTGAAAAAGCATCAATAAACCAAGGACTATAAACAACGCGCCGGAGCCTATAGTGAGCCACATTGCTGGTATGACTTTCACAACGGCGGCACCTGCAAATATCGCCACGCCATCAACGAGCGCAAATCCGCACATCACTCCTAATAAAAGCAAGAAATGCCGTTTTGTGCGTGTCGAAAGCAAAAAAATCGAAAGCTGGCTTTTGTCTCCGAGTTCAGCGAGGGCGATTGCGGCAAAGGGGGCGAAAAAATCAAGCATTGTCAGATGAGAATTTACCATATAAAGTATGCCAGCGCCCAGATGGTGGAATTGGTATACACGTTAGCCTTAGGAGCTAATGCCGAAAGGCTTGAGAGTTCGAGTCTCTCTCTGGGCACCAAAGAAATGATAGATCGCTAATTTCGCGTGCTCAGCCACTATCGCACCCTTACCTTAATTTACAGGTTATTTCGTGTTGTCAGTTCATAGTTAGTTCATAATTGTTGACTTGAAATGGATTCTGTTTTAGCGTGGCTGCTATGTCAGATTTATTACCAGAAAGCGAAGACGGCGACACACACGAGGTGCTCGTTTATGAAATTGGTTTAGCCAATGAAGCTGATTTTGGCCATATTTTGAGATTGCAAGAAGAAAATTCTTCTACTGTTGTGCCAAAAGAAAAGCAGTCATTACAGGGTTTTGTTACGTTACGAACCGATGAAGAACTTTTGCGAGAAATAAATGAGATAATTGGTATTACCGTTGCACGCGCAAAAGGTATTGTTGTTGGCTATATGATGCCAATGACAATGGAACAAGTTTCAAGAATGGATCTTTTCATTCCATTTATTGAGATGTTCCCGCATGTGCTTTTAGGAGATAAAACTATCGAAGAAAGAGTTAAAGAAGGGCGAATCTGTATGGGTGGGCAAGTATGTATTGATCCGAAACATCGTGGTGGCGGTATTGTTCAGGCTATGGGCAGAGAATTCGTTATGAGGATTGCCCAAAACTATGATTATATAATTTCAGAGATAAATGTCGATAATCTTATTTCTATACACGTAAACATACGAAAACTTCGATTTCAGAGTTTAGGGTTTTACACAGCCGGTGGTACTAATTGGATGATTATTGGAAAAGATTTAAGAGTAGATCGAATGATTGAAGGCGTGAGTAGAAAATTAGGGATTGATTTTACTTAATCTTCTCTCGAAGTTTTGTTACAATTGGGGTCATGCGGAATCCCTTCAAAAAAAAATCTCAGAAAGAATTACATGAATCAGTTGTTGAGAGTCTTGTTCATCGCGATGTAAAAAAATACACAGACTATTTGAGCTCTCCTGCACGCATTATGTGGACGAACTTTTTGGCAGGTTTAAGCCATGGTTTAGGTATTATTTTGGGAGCGGCTTTGGTTCTTTCTCTGGTTACATTTGTATTATCGAAATTTTTAAGCCATCTGCCTTTCGTCGGTGAATTTTTCGAAGCGATTAATGTGTGGATCCAAACGACGCTTGGCACTCGCGTAAAATAAATTTATGTCTTTCGTTCACTTACATACTCACTCCCACTATTCCCTTCTGGACGGTCTTTCGAGACCCAAACAGATGGCGAAAATTGCTAAAGAGCAGGGTAGTTCAGCTATGGCAATTACTGATCACGGCGTTATGTACGGTGTTATTGAGTTTTATAAAGCATGTAAAGACGAAGGAATTAAAGCCATTATTGGCTGTGAAATGTATGTAGCGCCGCTTGGGCGACTTCGAAAAGAACCGGGTACTCCCATAAATCATCTTATTTTATTGGCATACAACAATACGGGATATCAGAACTTGATGCAGTTGGTTTCGAAGGCTAACTTAGAAGGATTTTACTACAAACCGCGTGTTGATCATGGCCTCTTGCGCGAATTTAGCGAAGGGTTAATTTGTTTATCGGGTTGTTTAGCGAGTGAAGTTTCGAAGGCGATTTTAGAAAATAATGAGGCGAAAGCGCGCGAAACGATTAAAATTTATCAAGATATTTTTGGTCCAGAAAATTACTATTTAGAAGTTCAAGATCATCCTGAAATTGCCGACCAAGTTATTTTAAACCAGGCGATTTTTAGGCTTGGAAAAGAGATGAATGTTCCGGTTGTGGCGACTGCCGATAGCCATTATGCGCGCAAAGAAGACCATCATGAACACGATGTTTTGATCTGTATTCAGACAGGAAAAACGCTTGAAGATAAAAATCGCATGAAGTTTGAGGGAGAGTTTCATATTCGAACGCCACAAGAAATGGCAGAGGCTTTTAAAGATCATCCTGAGTCGCTTGAGAATACGGTGAAAATTGCGGAGCGGTGTGACGTTAAACTTGAGTTTGGAAAAAACTTACTGCCCTCATTTAAAACACCTGACGACATTCCCGTTCAGCAATATTTACGAACGCTCTGTGAGGAAGGTCTTATAAAACGTTTTGGCGATTCATTGAACGATGAACACAAAAAACGCATGGAGTATGAGCTTGATACCATTCATAACTCGGGCTTCGATGCGTATTTTTTAATTGTGCATGACTTTGTTAAGTACGCGAAAGATTCAGGCGTTATCGTCGGGCCTGGTCGTGGATCCGCTGCCGGTTCGCTCGTTGCGTACATATTAAACATTACCGATGTTGATCCGATGATTTATGGCTTGCTCTTTGAACGTTTCTTGAATCCTGAACGTGTATCAATGCCCGATATTGATATCGATTTTGATGATGCGCACCGTGGCGATGTTCTCAACTATTGTGTCGAAAAATACGGCCGTGCGAATGTCGCGCAGATTATTACCTTTGGAACAATGGCGGCACGCGCTGCCGTGCGCGATGTAGGCCGTGCGATGGGTTACCCATACGCCGAGGTAGATAAAATTTCGAAGATGATTCCCCCGCCGCTCCAAGGCAAACATATTCCACTGGCAAAATCTGTGGTTGAAGATCACACATTAAAGGCTGAATATGACTCGAATTTACGTGCAAAGACATTGCTCGATACCGCAATTAAACTTGAGGGAACTGTTCGCCATGCGGGTACGCATGCGTGTGCCGTGGTTATTTCGGGACAGCCTCTCAATATTCATACGCCGCTACAGCGAGGTACCGGTGACGACGATTCGGTTATTAGTCAGTACTCGATGAAGCCGATTGAAGAACTTGGTCTTTTGAAAATGGACTTTTTGGGACTTAAAAATCTGACGATTATTCACAATACGCTTAATTCGATTGAGCGCATGACGCAGCAGAAAATCGATATTTCGCTATTGCCACTTGATGACGAAAAAACGTTCCACCTGCTTTCAATTGGCGATACAACGGGAGTCTTTCAGCTTGAATCTGGCGGTATGCGCCGCTATTTGAAAGAGCTAAAACCAACGACGATTCACGATATTATTGCGATGGTTTCTTTGTATCGTCCTGGTCCTATGGCGTACATTCCTGTGTACATTAAAGGCAAACACGACCCCTCGACGGTTGAGTATATGGATCCTTCTTTTGAGACCATTTTGAAAGAGACCCATGGTGTGGCGGTGTACCAAGAACAAGTGCTTCAGTTAGCGCGATCATTTGCGGGATTCAGCCTTGGAGAAGCCGACATTTTGCGTAAAGCGGTGGGTAAAAAAGATGCAAAACTCCTTGCGAATGAAAAAGATAAATTTATCAATGGTGCCGTCGTTCAAGGCCACAAGAAAAAATTCGCCGACGATGTATTTGAAAAAGTGATCAAGCCATTTGCTGCCTATGGTTTTAATAAATCACATGCAACATGTTACGCAATGATTGCGTACAGAACAGGATATTTAAAGGCGAATTTTCCTGCGCATTTTATGGCATCGTTGCTCACTGCCGATTCGTCCGACGAAGAGCGTGTGAGTGCCGAAGTTATGGAATGTGAATCAATGGGAATTCACGTATTGCCACCTCATATTAATGAATCAATGCTTCAGTTTACTGTCGTGAACGATGCGACGATTCGCTTTGGCCTTTCAGCAATTAAAGGAGTTGGCGCAGAACCAATTAAGAAGATTATTGAAGCCCGAGAAAAAGCGGGTCCATTTACGACACTCGAAGATTTTTGCAAACGTGTCCCCTCTCAAATCCTCAATAAAAAATTACTTGAAGCATTGGCATATAGTGGGGCACTGGAATGTTTTGGTGATCGGCGTACTCATGCAGAAAGTTGTGAAGAAATAAGTCGCTATGCGAAAGATGCACAACTTGTTCGTGAAGATGGGCAGATAGATATTTTTGGCGCTATGGAAGGGGCTATAGGCGAGGTTCAAGCTCCTCTCATTCTTAAAAACACTAAAAAAGCGACTCGGCTAGAAAAATTACAGTGGGAAAAACAATATTTGGGACTCTATGTTTCTGGGCATCCAATGCAAGGATTACGAAAATATCTTGGGCAAAAAGTTTCCCTTATTGCTGCGCTTACGCCGAAGCACGTTACCAAGTTAGGGCGCATGTGCGGGCTACTGACAAAGGTAAAACGAGTCGTGACCAAAGCCGGTGCATCAATGGCGTACTGTCAGCTCGAAGACATGACGGGGCGAATCGAAATGACGATTTTTCCACGTACCTTTAACGAGTGTTCGGCCTCTATTAAAGAAGGATTGTTTGTTAAAGTTGAGGGCAAATTTGAAGAACGAAATGGAGAACTTCATTGCATGGTTCAGAAAATAAAAGATGTTTCGCTCGAGGCAATGATTAAAAATGCAAAAGAAGAAAGCCGCTTCGATGATAAAGAAAAAATGGAGCCGATGGTGACATCGATCAAAATTGTAAAACAAGATGCCGCGGCAAAAGACGGTGGGCCATTCATTATAAGCATGACCGAGCTAACTGACGAAGCGGCACTTGCCTACTTAAAAACCCTGCTCATGGCGAACCGCGGTTCGCGCGAGGTACATTTAAAAATAACTCATACAGGTAGCGAACCAAAAATTATCAAAGTTCCGTTTGGCGTCGATGTTTCACACGATCTGAAGATTAAGATCAATGAGATTGTGAAATAGTGTGTTCATTTCTTGTGGGCAACCGCTTACTTAATGTTGCTAAAAATGGTATAATTAACCTGTTAATTTAATATAAATAAATGGCAAAAGCACACGTCATACAAGAACAGGCAGATGCTCGATATCGAAAAATAAAAGCAACACCGCCTATTCCTCTCGGTAAACCATCTGACGATTTTCCCTCACACGTCGTAACTGTGCTCGCTCAGTTACCAGAAGATCGCAGTTTATATAGTGTTGTTGAGGCAGTTATTAAAGAGGCCGTCGATTTCTCTTTTGGTATCGACCAAGTTATTAAAATATTACGCACGAATAACGATATTCAGGGAACGCTGCTCAATGACTTGCACGATACAGTGCAGTCCGTATTTCCAAAGCCTAAGAATCTTAATGAGGATTTTTCTTCCGAATTAATGCAGCGAACGGTAGCGAGTGTATCTCACTATTTTTTGGTTCCAAGCAATACAACTACGCTCTATGCGACACTCACCAATTTAAAAAACAAACTGAGCGATGATGAATACGGCAAAGTCTGTACACTTATCAATTCTCCTCGGTTTACAGAGATGTTGATGCAGTGGTTTAACTCATTAATGGAGAGAATAGCGCAGCACACATTTAAAAAAATCATCGCTGATCCTGAGACCGCACAATCTTATTTTAATTCATTTGTTATGAAACTAGTAAGTGCAGGGAACGGTGATCCCCAAGATGCTGTATTACGAGGATTTATGGAGATATTTGCCGATGCGATTGCCCATGATGTAAAACCAGAATTAGTTGATGGACTAATACAGCAGGCACGAAGAGAAAAAAAAGGACTCACTCCGCTTGATAGAATTGTCCATGGTACTCGTGCAGGAGTAAGTGAAACGTTGAGCGCAGAGTCTGTCGGATACCTGAGTCTTGCTTCACGCGCCGTTACCGATACGTCTATCATCGATATTCAGTATTTGAATAGGCTTGTAGAACTTATTGAGCATCATGATATTTCAGTCGTTCGTGAAACGGGAAGTTTGTCAGTTATCATGATAGAACTCATAAAAGGAGCCGATCGTCTTGGTGCTGAAAAATCAGGTTTTTTAGGAGATAAACTTGTATCAAGCTATTGTAAAAATGCATCTGTAGACGAGTTGAAAGCCGAATTTTACAATCCACGTCAGCGAACTCTTTCATCAGGTCGTTTTGATTCAATGAAAAAGTAGGAGTAGTCGAAAAACTCCTCTCTTGTCGCAGAAGCCCTTCTCCTTTAAACTGATTAGGATATTTTCAGGTGCTGTTCTTTCTATTCCATTTAACTCCCCTTCTCATGTACCGCTCACATACTTGTAACGACCTTTCAAAAAAAGATATTGGCACAACCGTTTTGCTCGCTGCCTGGGTGCGTTCACGCCGCGATCACGGTGGAATGATTTTTATCGATTTACGTGATAGATACGGCATTACGCAGGTGGTTAGTGATCCGCAGAATGCGCCAGAGAGTCACAAAATATTTGAGCAGATTCGCTCTGAGTACGTTATTCAAGTTGAGGGAGTCGTGCGCGCTCGCCCAGAAGGCATGACCAATACCAACCACGCTTCGGGAGAAATTGAGATTCTCGCGAGCAAAGTTACTATTTTGAATGAGTCAAAGACGCCACCGTTCCCACTCGATACCGATGAACCGGCAAACGAAGAACTACGCTTAAAATACCGCTATCTCGACCTTCGCCGTGACCGTATGAAGCGCAACGTGGTGATGCGTCACAACACGATTAAGTTCATTCGTGATTACATGAGTGACCAACAGTTCCTCGAAATTGAAACGCCGATCTTGATTAAAGGAACGCCAGAAGGCAGCCGCGAATATGTTGTTCCGTCACGTCTTCACCCAGGCACTTTCTACGTACTGCCTCAGTCTCCACAGCAATTAAAGCAACTTTCAATGGTCGCCGGTCTCGATAAATACTTTCAAATAGCGCGCTGTTTTAGAGACGAAGATCAGCGTGGCGATCGTCAGCCAGAGTTCACCCAGCTCGATATGGAAATGTCGTTCGTCGACGAAGAAGATGTTATGTCACTCAATGAAGAGTTGATGATCAAATTATGTCAGGCAATGGTGCCGCATAAAAAACTTCTCAATACGCCTTTCCCTAGAATGACCTGGCATCATGCAATGAGCACCTACGGCTCAGATAAGCCAGATATTCGCTTTGGATTGGAGTTTGTCGATGGCTCTGAGTTATTTAAATCGTCAGGATTTAAAGTCTTCGCGCAGGCCGCAGAAAAAGGAGTGGTGATGATGTTGCACGTGCCAGGTGGTGCCGTGTTTCCTCGCTCAAAAATTGACGAAATGGAGGCTCTCGCAAAGGTCTATGGCGCGAAAGGCTTGGCATATATCGTTGCACAAAATGGCGAGCTCAAATCCCCTATTTTGAAGTTTTTAACCGAGGCAGAAATTTCAGGCATTAAAGAAAAAACAGGATTGAAAGACGGCGATGTCGTGTTCTTTGCCGCCGATGAATTTGTCACTGCGTGTACGAGTTTAGGTCATGTTCGCTTGGCGTGCGCCGATTACTTTAAACTGCGAGATGAAAATGTTTTTGCGTTTTTGTGGGTTACCGACTTTCCTATGTTTGAGTGGAACAAAGAAGAGCAATCACTTTCTGCAGCGCATCACCCTTTCTGTTCAATTAAGATTGAAGATCTTCCGCTTCTTGAAACTGAGCCTCTTAAGGCTCGAGCAAAAGCCTATGATTTTGTCTTGAATGGCTGCGAAGTTGGTGGTGGTTCAATTCGTATTCACAAACGAGAAGTTCAATCAAAGATTTTTAATATTCTAGGAATCACCGAAGAAGATGCTCAAAACCGTTTTGGCCATATGCTCGAAGCCTTTACCTATGGCGCTCCGCCACACGGAGGAATCGCCTGGGGTCTCGATCGCTTGGTTATGATTTTCTGCGATGAGCCAAACATCCGCGAGGTTATCGTCTTCCCTAAAGATCAAAAAGCCCGCGACCTCATGCTCGACGCTCCCTCAGTCATGCCCGAGAAGCAGATTCGGGAGTTGCATATTAAGGTGGTGGAGCCCAAGTGAGACTTCGGTGCGGTGATTTGGAATAATTCTGCTAATCAAGCGTTAGCTTAAATAATAATTATTTACCAATTTCTTCTATGATAAACCACTCTCAACTGTCAGGTGATATGCCAAATTTTCAGTATGATACTACTCAGCTGCAATTCCAAGGTTACCGTTTCAAAGCTGCTTATGATTTTGAAAACCCAAATTTGGAAGAGGAACTAGCTGGGATAAAAATAGCTAACATTGAATACAAGGTGTTAAACGGCAACGGCAGACAAAAAGACATTTGGGTTAAAGATGGTAAATAATTACTAACTCAGCTAACACGGGCTAGCCAGTGAGCGAGCTAAATAAAATTACTTTTTTAAATTATACAGCCATATGCGAGCATTCCTAATAGTATCTGGAATAGTATTGTTTAATCTCATGGTCACATATGCCATATCCTATTATTCCTTTGTAGTTGCGGTAGGTTGGTTTTGCTTTTCGATTGGGTTTCAGCTTGGCCGATGGTATGGAGAAATAAAAACTAGAGATTTACTAGAAAATTAATTTTATTTTTAACGCTCGCTCACCCATATTTTGCTGCGGTGTTGGGCTCCGCCAAAAATTATACCGCTGCAAAACATAGGCTAGCCCGGAACGTCAGCAGAAATAATTCAATTCTTTCCGGCTATCGCCGGAAAATTACCTGGAAAATTTTTATTTTTTATCTAAGTGATATGGAGAAAACAATTTCTTACTTAAATAGCAAATTACTATATAGGCTCATAAAAGTTCTTTTTATTTTCTCTCTCTTGGGAATTTTAGCCGTTTTATCTTATTTCTCATATTCATTTCTATCATCCATAGACCACAGCAATACATATGTGACATGCAATGATGCACGAATCATAACGAGTGATGATTTAATAGAAAGTGGTATAAGCGTTAATGATTCCATAAATCCAGATGATGAAGATAAAGTAAAAACTATTTGTGCACATCCCTTTTATAAGTCTATTGAGCGCTCTTTTAAGGAACGAGACGGAGAAAAACTTACTGAAACACAGCTACTCTATATGAGAAATAAGTATGGAATAACAACTATGGATAAAATCAACTACAGGCTAGAACGAAATTATAATTTTACAGTTCACGATAATGCAAACCCTAAAAACGTTATGAAAGTTATTGGGATATTTATAGGCATCATTGCATTTTTTGAAATTATTCGACGAGTTTTCTATTATGTGGTTCTTGGCTCAATAAAGCCGAAAAAATAAAAATTTCCAGATAATAACTTGCTATCGCTCGTTGAATTTAATTACATCCGCCAACAGCGCGTTAGCGGTTCGCTGAGGCTCACCCAAGTTGACGGTTGTAGCCTTCGGCACATTATATAACCAGCCAACTTCGCCAACGCGCAAAACGTTGTATGAAATACATGTTTTCCTTTTGGCTAACGCCTAGCTCTTAAAAAGAATCCGATTTTTTTTTTTTGATAGAGGGGAATATAATGAGTCCCCTGAGCTATGCTTCAGGAACACTCTATAAATTAAACACATGAAACAAGAGCTAAAAATCAATGAAGAATCCATAAAAACGGAACTTAGCTTTTACAAAGGCAAACCAGTTGATTGCCTATTTGAATATATATGGAATTCATTTGATGCTGGTGGCAGGTACCCCATATAGTGGACACGCATTCTGAAAAGGATGCATAATTAGTTTATAACCCACTGTATGTATGGCAAACAAAGGACGTATAGCTGCTAATATTAAGAGGCAGATTATTTCACGAATCAAGAATGATGGAGTGACAGTGCAGGTTGCATCGCAGGAACATGGAGTGAATGTGAAGACGATATATAGTTGGCTCTCGGCGCCAGCCGAGGCACCATCTCATATTCTTCAAATCAACAAATTGAAGAGAGAGAATGAAGATTTAAAGCGCCTCCTTGGCCAAGCACTGCTTGAACAGGAGCGGGCGAAAAAAAAGGACACTCATTATGTCTTCTGAGAGCAAAAAAGAATTGGCGAAGAAGCTCGGGGTGTCACGTTCTTCGCTGTATTATCAGTCGAAGATGAAGCTTCGAGACGGACTGCTCAAAGAGCAGATCCTTGCCACGTTAAGCGAGCACCCATCGTACGGGCACAAGCGCATAGCGCTTCATCTGCGACGCAACAAGAAGTGCATTTTGCGTGTGATGAAGAAGTTTTCAATCAAGCCGTATCGCCGCCGTGTGCGGCGGCCGTGCAAGCCTGGCGATTTGGGCAAACACCCGATGAATGTGGCGAACTGGGCAAAGGCACTGTGTCCGCTACAGCGGAATGTTTTGTGGGCATCGGATTTCACGTATTTTTGGTTTCGCGGAAAATATTGGTATCTATGCACAGTGATCGATATATTCAGCCGTGAGGTGGTTGGATTTTCGTTCTCGGGCAACCACAGCAAGGAGCTCATTTTGAGTGCGCTCAAGGATGCGATAGAGCGCAACGGGGTGACGAAATACCTGCACTCCGATCAGGGCAGTGAGTATCGATCATATGCATATTTTGAACTGCTCAAGCAGTACAGTATTGAAGTTTCGTTCTCAGCAAAAGCATCACCGTGGCAAAACGGGTATCAGGAATCTTTCTACAGCGAGTTCAAAAAAGACCTCGGTGAGACCTCGCGGTTTGAAACCGTCTCGCTCTTCATGGAGGGACTCTATCAACAAATCCACTACTACAATACCCGCAGAATCCACACAGCTCTCAAGATGCCTCCTGCCTTATATCGACAACAACTCACATCTTCAGACAAGCTGTCTTAAGAACGGGGTACTTGCCATATTGATTGTACAAATGAAAAGTTAATCCATGATTTTGGTTTTTTGCCGGAGATTGAAGACGATGTTGATATGAGTAAAATGATAAAAAAATAGTAACAATCCATATTTATCAATCAGACGGCCGAAAAAATATCTTCTAAAGTGAGAGTTAAGCTGCATAATGGCTTTCCCCTGGTATTTAAGTTTATTATCAGATACAAATAATAAATCTGCCAATTTGTTGCCAATCAGTTCACGGGTCTCTCACGTTATCGATGCCATTACTACGTCGAATCCTCTCACCTCTCCAGGGCTTACAAAAACACGGATAATAGTATTATACTGATGTCGTATGTTCAACCTCTATCACACCAAAAGATCCATCAAGGGCGAGCTTGAAAAATCCGATGAAATTTCTTTTAGAACCAGACTGCTTCAAGATGCAATAAAATCAGGGAGTTTAGATGAATTAGCGTTAACAGATCTTAGCCCCGCAGATTGTGATCACTTAGAAGCAACGATTACAGAATTAGTAGCAAAAGTAATTGAACGAAGAAGAAAACTCGATGTTCACAGCATTCGTTATAAGGTTGCTCGTGAAGTATTATTGCTGAAAGGAATGGTTGCCTTGCCTATATTGCCTTTTCTCGATGAAGCGCATGAACTATTTAACCCCAATGTAACGTTGGCTGGTTGTGGTGTTGAATTAACGCTCGAAAAGATCCTCACTCAAATTCGAGCATATAGAATATATACTGAGACAGTGCAGGCATTTGCATGATGCTGGCATTGATGTTATAATGCAAAAGTACGCAGAAAGTTTTTAACAAAAAATTTATGGCAGAAATACCTTCAATAGATTCATCTGAAAATGGAGTTACTAGACCAAGTAATCCTAACTCCAATACACTGTCGAAGTTGGCTCGAGTAGCTGGCTTAGGTGCGCTTTTAGCTATTACTCCAGTAGGTACAGCAGAAGCTCAAGTTAAAAATGGTACGGTAGAAGTTGCTGATTCTAGTGATCAATCAATCGAGGCCGCAAAAAAACAACTCATCAAACTTGCTGAGGAACGTGGAAGACATGTCGAATTTGAGAGCGCAGAAATTTACAGGAAAGGAAATCCCTTATTTGATTCTAAATTAGCCTTTATTAAAGCCCATCCCAAAGATTTTAACGGAAAAAATGCACTATTAGATGAAAAAGATGTAGTTTGCATTGTATCGTTACAAGTTGCGGGAGAAAAGAAAATTTTAGGAAATGTTGTCGTTGCTTTAGATGCCAGTGACACAATAATAGGAGCTGCAGATTAGTATATTATTGGAGTGTTTATTAACAAGCAGATGCAAACCCGCAGAATTTTCTACGGACTTTTAGTATTTTTTACGTTGTTAGTAGCAAAAATAATTGAACGATGGTCAAGAACGGATGTTTCGGTTCTGATTTATTTTCCATGCGTGTGCTCTAGGAAAAAAATAGGCACCTGCAACTGCAACAGCATGGGGCGCCTTCTGTGGTAAATAATAAGCCTCAAATTGCCCCCTAACCACCTTTAATGCGCTCATCGTTTCAGCAATATCATCAATGGCAGTTACTCCACTGAAATCAAAATTTTCACCAATAGTGATACCTCGACGGCGAAAGGCATCGCGAGCTTCACATTGGTCAACGTGGTCAACGGATGGAGGTTCAACCACTACGATATTAATATGGGTTTGAGAAAGTTCTCTAATCGCATACATGAGGTCATCAACGGCAGCTTCATTTGAAAAATGAGGAAACTCAGCAAGGGGAGCTTCGCTTGCTGCCATTTCACTAGTAAGTGTTTGAATTAAAACACGATCCCACCCAAAATGCCCTGCTCGTATAACATTGTTATTTATTGCACGACCAACCCATAAACGTACAACCTCGGGTGTAATTGCAAAAGTGTCACTTGCCTCTGCTAATTCAGCGCGTAAATCAATAATCACAGCATTTCCACTAGCTAAGTTGCTACGCTCGGAAAATTTAGAACCTAATTGATCATTATCTCCCCCAGCATGCCTTCCCCGTGGGTGGTTTTGCGGTATATGAATTTCGTATTTAGCTAATTCATCTTGTCCAAAAGGTGTTTCTCGTAATGCCATAATAACAATCTAAATAATAAATTTTCATAAAAATAGATAGATTTCGCTCTGTATTCAAGAAATATGACTATGAAACCCAAAAATATTGTACTGTTGTCCTATTTTTTAACCTGTATTGCCTTTTTTAAATCTGCTACAATATAAAAGAAACAAATGCTCGTCGAAATTATCCTTATCGTAGTAGGAATAGCCCTCTTTGCCTGGTGGGTGATGTATAAAATTCATCATCATGCAGACCATAAGCGCTATTTTGAAATGGTGTTTTTGAAGGTACTGATACCAAAAAAAGAGTCTAAAGATGATCGTGAAAAAGAAGGTGGCCAGTATGCCGGTGAACGTGATTTTAAGGAGACCATTGGCGTCTCTACGCACTTTTTCGAGGCGATTCACTCTATTTACGACGACGATTTTGCGCACAAATTTAAAGGCCAGGACTTTTTTAGTTTGGAGTATGCCGTCGTCAAAGGGCAGATCTATTTCTATGTAGTGTGTCCTAATCGCCTTTCATCACTTTTTGAAAAACAAATTACCGCCTTCTTTCCCGATGCCTATATAGAGCAAGTCAGCGACTACAATATTTTTAGCGCAGATTCAGTGGTCACCGGTTCATACATGGTGCTCACAAAAGACTCGGCCTACCCTATTAAAACGTATCAGCGTACGGGTTCGGATCCTCTTAATGGTATGGTGAACTCACTTTCTAAGTTAGAAGACGACGAAGGTGCCGTTATTCAAATTGTGTGTCGCCCCCTTGCGCAAGGTTGGCAAGAGCATGGACGCAAAGCCGCAGAAGAAATTTACAAACAAGAAAAACACCATGTTCAGTGGTGGAATCCGATTTCGTGGATTTCAAGTCTCTTTGGAATGCTTGTACATGGCAGCGAAGAAGTAAAAGACCACGCCGCACAGTCAGGGCGTACAACCCCGATGACCGACGATCAAGTAAAAGCGATTGAAGAAAAAAATACAAAGGTTGGTTATGACACCGTCATTCGTATTTTGACCGCGGCACCAAACATGCGAAAAGCAAAAGAGCAGCTTGTTAATATTCGTAGTTCGTTTGCGCAGTTTTCGACGACTGATAATAACTCATTCACCAAGTTAAAATATTTTTCAACAAACCACATATTGAAGCATTACGTTTTACGTTCGATGCATCATCCCCTTTTGAATACGATCTTTGGAAGCCATATGACGCTGTGTTCAGAAGAAGTTTCGACAATTTTTCACTTTCCAAACATTCGTTACAACCGTGGTTCAGGAATTGCATGGCAGAACTTTAAGCTTTCCCCTCCTCCCGCTAATTTACCGACTGAGGGTATTTTGCTTGGTTACAATACCTATCGTGGTATTACCAAAGAGGTCCGCATGAAAAAAATGGACCGTTTTAGACACTTTTACGTTATTGGACAGACGGGTACGGGTAAATCTTCGGTTTTGCAGGTAATGATTCGACAGGATTTGAAGAATGGCGATGGCATCTGTGTTATTGATCCGCACGGCTCACTCATTGAAGATATTTTACCGTTCGTGCCACGTGAACGCGCCGACGATGTGATTATCTTTAATCCAGCCGATGTTGAACGTCCGCTTGGTTTAAACTTGATTGAGTCTCTTAATGAAGAAGATAAAGATGCGGTGGCATCGGACGCAATGAACATCATGATCAAATTGTTCGATGAAGAAATCTTCGGACCTCGTATTCAGGATTACTTCCGTAACGGTTGTTTGACTCTGATGGATGATCCCGAGGGTGGTGCGCTTACCGATATTGTTCGTCTGTTTACCGACGATGACTTTCAGAAATTCAAGGTACAAAAGGTGAAAAATCCTATCGTTAAATCCTTCTGGATGCACCAAATGGCAAAAACTGGTGCGCGTGAAAAACAAGAAATGATTCCGTACTTAGCGGCAAAATTCGGGGCCTTTGTCACTAACAGTATGATGCGTAATATTATTGGTCAGGCAAAATCGGCGATCAACTTTTTCGATGCGATGCAGACCAAAAAAATCCTCTTAATGAATATGGCAAAGGGTGAAACGGGTGAATTAAACAGCAAACTGCTCGGTTTGATTATTGTGAGTAAGATTCAGATGGCGGCACTGCAACGCCAACGTGTGCCGACTCATGAACGGCATGACTTCTTCTTATATATTGATGAGTTCCAGAACTATGTGACCGATAGTATCGAAGTTATTCTCTCTGAAGCTCGTAAGTATCGTCTGGGCTTAAATATCGCCCATCAGTATTTGGCACAGCTTGAAGGTGCGGGTGCTAAAAAAGGATCTAAACAGGTCAGCTTAAAAGACGCGATCTTCGGTAACGTTGGTTCGATTATGAGCTATAAGATTGGTGCGCAAGATTCAGAATATATGGCGAAAGAAATGGCTCCGGTATTTAGTGACCAAGACCTCGTGAACCTTGATAAATTTAAATCGGTTATGAAGCTTTCTATCGATACACAACCAAGCAGACCGTTTAGTATTACGCCGGTAAATCCGTACCTCGATAAAGGAGATCCAAACATTGGTAACGCTCTTAAACAGCTTTCACGTCTTAAATATGGTCGCCCTCGAGAGTATGTCAGCCGAGAGATTATCAGAAGAATTGGAGCAGAAGTTTAGTATATAGCAAGCCCTAGCGCCCAGTAATAGAGCCATTTCATGATATAATATCGTGATTTAAACAAACATAAAATTATGAAAATAGAACTAACCTCTTTCGCCGACTCGTGGGAAAAATTGAGACTTCGTACACAACCACTCTCTCACCGCATTGTTTTTTGGACCGTCGTAACAATTTTAATTGCCTTCATGTTTATTCCTCGCGAATACGCATTTGCACAAACATCAGAAGCCGAAGGACTCCCAACGACATTCCCCTACACCAAAACGTTTGTGATAACGGGATACTATTCTCCGTTACCAGACCAGTCATTCTATGTGACGGGAAGTTTCGAATCAGATAAACGACTTAATGGTAATGGAACAAACGGCGCCGATGGTACACAGGTTTACCCTGGCATGATTGCCGCTCCACGCGAGTTTGCGTTTGGCACAAAAATGAAAATTCCAGGAATCGGTACCGTCTCGGTGCATGATCGCGGTGGTGCCATTAAACAAAATCGTCTCGATATTTGGATGGGTAAAGGCGAGGTCGGTTTAGCTCGTGCACTCGCATGGGGAAAACGTTCCGTTTCGGTTACGGTGTATGGCGTAGATGCAGGTATTACCGAGAACGTCACCATTGACCAATTACAGCTCGCAAATCTTTCACGGTATAAAGCGGTATATTCTGTAAAACAGAGCGTAAGTGCCCCTCAGGTAATCTATAAAGACCTTTCATATGGAGAGAACGGTGACGAAGTTCGCTTATTGCAAGAATACTTAACCCTTCTCGACTATTACGATGAAACTCCCACGGGTTATTATGGTGAAGCAACTCGCGATGCAGTCATTCAATTTCAAATTGATACCAATGTTATTCAGTCAAAAGACGAAGCCGGTAGCGGTATCTTTGGACCAAAAACACGTGATATGTTCCGTGCTCAGCTAGAAAAGAATAGAATTGAAGAACTTGAAAAAGTACCTACCGAAAATTTATATAAAGGCAAAATGAGCCAGGCGGTACAAGATCTTAACTACTTTTTGAATCAGTTTGGTTATTTGGCAAAGCTCGAAGCAACGTCGACCAAGTTTGATGCTACGACCGAAGAGGCACTCAAGCGTTTTCAGTTTGATTTAGATATTATTAAAACCGATAAAGATGTTGGTACGGGATCATATGGACCAAAGACCCAGTCGATTCTTAAAAAACTAGTAGAGAACCGATGGAGCTTGGCAACAGACCTTCGTATTTTGCAGTCATCTAATCTGCTTTCATTTACGGCAAAACTCGACCCAGGTACACAATCGGGCGACGTGCAAGAGTTACAACGAATGCTCCGTGATCTTCACTTTTTGGGAATCACGCCGAATGGTTATTATGGGCGTTCGACACAACATGCAGTATTTAAGTTTCAACAATCTCGCGGAATTCTTTTAAAAGAAAGTGACGATGGCGCAGGGCTTGTTGGCCCTAAAACACTGACGGCTCTGAATGAGATTTCTAACTTACGCAATCGACAGCAACTGCTCATAGGAAAAAGAACCGATGAAGTTAAAATTGTTGCACAACGAGTCGATACTGAAAAAGCGCTCATTGCGTCAGCAGGAATTTCAACGGCGGTATTTACCGAGCACGCAGCCTACGGAACAACCGGTGTGACGGTACAGAATTTACAAAAAGTACTCAAACAACTCGGGTTCTTTTCGGGCAAAGTAGTAACTGATTATTTTGGAGATATTACTAAAAAATCGCTCATCGCTTTTCAACAAAGTCACGGGCTTGAAACCACCGGCGAGTTGGATGATCAGACTCGTAGTGTATTGAATGCGTTGTTACGCAAGTCATAAGAGAGTTCCGAGCGCATGAAAAATCTCTTTCTCTAGGGCAAAGACTTTTTCATCAAGTTCATGCGCACATTCGTTGTTAACAAGGTGCGGAAAATTTCTTTGGCGTCCATCTTCGAGGCGCTCATATAATGGCACGATGCTATCGTGTTTTGCTCGTTTGTCAGCGTAGTACATAATTTTCTCTTCCCATGAATCGAATCCTTTTTCAATTGAAAGAAAATCGTGTTTACCAACTATTTTTGCGGTCTTAGGCAGCCCGTGTTTTTCTAAAATTTCTGCTCCTACTGCCGCGTGGTGTCGGCCGGCATGAACGTTGCGCATGTTAATCCAAAAGGCTTTATCTTCAGCTGTAACTTCAAATTTCCACGTGTCGGGTTCGAACGATTTAAAGTCAACATAACGCACGACGTCATGGAGTAGTGACGCTTGTTTAATAAGATCAATATCTATTGGTATACCTTTTGTAGAAAGTATCTGTGCTACTTTGACGGCAAAATTTGCTACCGTGTGACAGTGTTGAATAACATGAAATGGCGTGTGGTATTCAGTATAAAAGCGTTTAATTTGTTCAGGAGTAAGAATTTCACTGTTTTCATTTTGAATATCGATCGTGCGGGTATCTTCTCCCGCGTGATCAATTGAGATGGTCAGTACTTCTCGGTTAGGTATTGTTTGTGGACGAATAACAAGGCGCTCGGGCCATTCTATGAGTATAGTGTCGGTGCTTTGCGAAAATAATTCGTGTAATTCTTCTTCTAAAAGAGCATCTCCATGGTCGGTAATTCTGTATAAATCAAAGTGGCGAACCGTATTTTCTCCTCTCCCATATATTTTTTCATAGGCAAAAGTGGGGCTCACAACTCTTCCTTTTATACCTAATCCACGCACAAATCCTCTGACGAAAGTGGTCTTTCCTGCACCCAAATTACCCTGTAAAAGAACAATTTTACCTTTTAATGTAGGCGATAACTCGGCTGCAAGTGCCTCAGTCTCGTCGCTCGAGTTGGTTGTATAGACATGCTTCATATTATTTCTATTTTATGCTATAATACTCTGATATAAAAAACAAAACATGAAAACAAAAAAAATACCAAAAAAGAAGGTTTTATCAAATTCGACTTTAGGCCGAATGTACTCAGATGAAACTCCTTCTACCGGAGCCGGATGGAATAAGAATGAGACGCTTTTATTTGAGCCTAAAACGCTCATTCTGATAATCATCACTTCGGCTCTCACCTTACTATTTACCTATTTTAGCGACCAAGGTGTTTCGTTTTTAACGAGTGTTATTTCACCGATTCCTGCTCACGCTCCTTTTGACGGAACCGTGGCTCCCGTGAAACAAGTTCCGAACTGGGTATTACTTACAGAAGCAGAGAGAAAATATACCTACGATCAATTACCGGCTTCTAAGTTAACGCCGCTTCCGACGTACAACCCTACTCGTTTGGCGACATCGATGAATAATTTAAAATGGGGCGATGCGAAAGACGATCAAATTCGAAATGAAAAAATCACCTTTCCTGTTCCCTACATGGGCAATTATTACCTCGATAATATTGAAGGTTCAGGCAGTCACTTAGCCGTAGATATTAAAATACCAACCAATACTCCAATTTTTGCTATTGCGAATGGCACTGTTGTAAAAGCCGATGAAGGCAACGGAGGTTTTGGTCATCACATTGTGATTCAACATACAAACGTTCCTTCGATCAATGATGCGAATGTAAAAACAACGTATTACTCAACCTACAGCCATCTTTCTACCGTTCAAGTAAAGTTGCACGGAGTGGTAACAAAAGGTCAGCAAATAGGATTAAGTGGAGCAACCGGAACTGCTACGACTCCTCATCTTCATTATCAAATTGATAAAGATACCGTCGCATGGCACCCATTTTGGCCATTTACTTCAGCTGAGCAAAACGCAGCGGGATACTCATTTTTCCAAGCAATAAATAATGGATTAGGAAAAGATAAAGCATTGGCATCGACCATTAACCCGATGGAATATGTTCAGAAATATTATCAAGGACAGGCGGTAGCATCTGCGCCAATTGTGCCAGATATTCCGGTTGTAATAACTCCTCCAGAAGACTTATATACCTTTAAAGTTTTGATTCCAGGTGGAAATCAATATGAAAAAACAAGCGAAATTCCTTTTGCTATTCAGGCTTTTGACGCTGATGGAAAAATGATTTCAATGCCATCGTTTAACGATAACGTAACTCTTTCTACAAAGAGCAATAATGGAACACTCAATAAGACAACGATTACTTCGCAGGATTTAAAAGTCGGCATGGTTGGTGGATTGTCGTATGTTCCAACAGCGATTGGTACCGATACGATTGTTATAACATTTAAGGGCAAACAATTTACCTCAAGTGAATTTACTATTACACAACCCGTTTCTTTAATCGATCGCCTTGAGCTTTCGCCAAGTAAAACCGAGGTAGCAGTTGGCGAACCGGTTACCATTTCGGTAACTGCATTCGATGCAAACTCTCAACCAATCACAACGGTTTCAAAAATTAATGGCGACACAATCGGTGTCGAGGTTACACCCGTTATAGCCGACATTACGACAAAAACAATCAACGTTAATAGTTTCACGAACGGCGTCGCAACAATTATTGTGACACCTACAGAAAGCGGAACATTTAATGTAAGCACGCTTATGGGCGACGTTCGCTTTAGCTCGGCATCAATTACCGTTATCGCGGCAACCGTAGTTCCCGAAGATGTTTCTACAATTAAGGCGACCGATGAAACACCGGTAACGACAGACACAACACTCGCTGCCGATGCAAGTGAGACAAATGCAACTGCGCAAATCGCAACATTTACCGATGTCCCTGCTGATTCTCCGCTCTATATTCCCCTTTCAGATTTAAAGACCGCCGGACTCATTTCTGGCTACGCAGATGGCACGTATCATCCTGAAAATACCGTCACTCGCGCCGAGGCAATTACCTTTGTCTTACGTGTGTTGAGCCAAGAAGTTAAAGAAGATATTAAAGCCACATTCCCCGATGTAGCCGTTGACCAATGGTTTGCAAAATATGTGACAACAGCCTTTGAATTAGGATTTGTGAAAGGTTACCCCGACGGTACATTTAAGCCATCGGTAACGGTTAACCTCGCAGAGTTTTCAACAATGCTCTTTGTTGCAGCGGGTGCAGATATCGACCCTGTAGTTGGCGTATTGCCGAGTGGTATTACGGCAAGCGACTGGTTCGCTCCGTATATACAGGCGGGCATTAAGCAAGGATTCCTTGTCGTAAAAGACAATACAATCGATGCCGCAAAGCCACTAACACGTGGTGATGTTGCCGAAATCCTCTACAGACTGAAAAACGTTGTAAATCAGTTGAAGAACTAGTTATACTACGCGTTGCAACTCTTTGCGGAAATTCGCAGCGCTTGCAACCCGCTCTGCGGGTACCTCGCAAGTGGTGCTTCGCACTCACACCGACCATGCTGCGCATGGTGCCCGGTAAGTGATACTTCGTATCAGGCCTCGTAGCATAATGGATAGTGCAGCAGCCTTCTAAGCTGTTGATACAGGTTCGATTCCTGTCGGGGTCACCAAATTTACGAAGTAAATCTGCGCACGCGTGCCACTCTGTAACCCGAACGCGTGCTTTGCAATTCAGTATGAGCGAAGCGAATACCATAACGGTGTCCGAACGCTATTTAGTTCTCAAACTACTTTGCCTGCATCCAAGCTGGTTTCTCTTCCATCCCAATACGTCCATCCCTAACAACTGGACGAGCAGCATTTCGAACAAACACAAATTTTTCACGTGCCATTTTTTCTACAAAGGCGCGTAGAGCTTTTTCGTTACTAGATTTTACGAACTCCAAAAATCGTAATGCTGTTTCAATTGTTTCTTTCACTCCATCTTCGGTGTCAGCTCTATAATGTGAAAATGCACTCTGAATAGTATGAGCCCCACTAAGGCCGCTTCTGTAGAGATCATAGAAATCGAAAAAGGCACCGTCTTTTGAAGAAGGAGCATATGCATATTGTATAGCCTCACGATAGTAATCTTGCAATCCCCCCTCGTTTAAAATGTAGTATGCAATAACTGCCTTCGCAAACTCTTGAGGGTTATCACCTCCATGCTCTCTTATATAATCAACAAACTTATCCGGATCGCCCAAGTAATCCTCTAAATCTTCCCTCTCGTCATCACTTAAGCGAGCTGCATACTCTTTGATCATTGCAATATCTGCCTGTGTTAAACCCTCAAATCCAATTGTTTCGGTAATATACGTAGCTAAGTTAGCGGTTGAATAGTTTGGATCGGTGCAGATATTTTGTGCCGCCTGAGCGATCACTAGAGCCTCAACCTCAGCAAGGGTTTCATCATCAATAACTTCGTTTAACTTACTCGCTCTGTTAACTGCCTTTCTGAAACCTTCAAGGCTCGACAAAACTTCGTCTAAAGAGATGTTATCAAATCTTTCTGGATTAAGCTCCCTAATGAGGGTGAGAGCCGATCGTGTAGATTCGGAGCTGGCAACTTCTTGAACTGTTTTACAAGTAATAGGCATACTAGGATTTTAGGAAAACAAGAACGAGCTCTACCATAACTATAGTATTTCGCAAGGTGCGTTGACCTTGATGTTAAATAAATGCTATAATTTAACAAGAAATTTAATAATAAATTTGTATATGGTTAAAGATCAATGCATATCGGTTACTGACCTCCGTACAAAAACAAAAAAGTGTTTGGAGAATTTGGGCCAAGAGCCAAAGTATATTTTTATTAATAATCATCCAATCGCTGTTTTGGTTGATATTAACCAGTATGAAGCTGCATTTTTTAAACCTGAACTTGTAGAATTACCTAAGAACGAAATGAGTCTAGAGTTGAAAAAAAGAGCTACGCAGGCAAGAAAGTCGAAGAAAGCCGATCTCATTTCAATTTAGTTTTTTTATGCCAAAAGTATTACGAATTCTAGAGAGAAAAGAGATTCTACCCTATCTACAAGTCAGAGGCCTTTTAAATCAGTATAAAAAGGCAAAACAGTTTCTTTTAGAAGGCAACGCGCTTCAGGTAAGATTCAAAGAACGTAATCCAAAAGGCAGTGGCATATGGTATTTTCGTATTAATAAACAATTTCGAGCATTAGGCATCTTCGATCGTGATGGAAATTTGATTGTTTTTGAAATAGATAGCCATCAGTAGTAATGGTACTCAACAAAAGTTTTTTACTTTGGATATAAGCTGAACGTATGCAGACTCGCAAACAAAATCGTTTTACCGAAAATGGGCTTACTCACGACGAAGAACAGATTGTTTTGAAAAGAGAAAAAGAGATGCTACTCAGTGCTAAAAATAAAAAGTTGTCGCTCAAAGAATTATTCGATGAACTTGATTCATGACCCCATACGTCATTATTTTTCACGGCACTGGCGGGCACCCAGAAAAAAATTGATCTCCGTGGCTTACGCGCGAGTTGGCTAAATAAGGCACTGAAGTCATTATCCCTCAGTTCCCTACCCCCGAAGGTCAGTAGCTAGAGTAGAGGATGAAGGTTTTAAAACTGTACGAATCTCAGAATAATGAACAATCGATTTTGGCCGGACACATGTTAAGATTGCCATAATTGCCAATTTGGCATTTTTGTGTTAAAATATTACTACAATGAAGCCTAAAGAAACTAGCGACGCGCTAAATGAACAGCTCACCCTACGTCGTCTCACCTCAGATGATGCAGAGATATTCAATACTCTTCGTCTAACCGCATTACAGCGGAATCCGAAAAATTTTGCATGCGACTATGAAACAGAGGCGAAAGTTCCCCTTAAAGTGACAAAAGACCATCTTGATAACGGAATATACATCGGCATTTTTGAAGGTGATCAACTCGTCGGCAGTGTTTGCTTGCATAAAGAAGAAATACCTAAACTTAGCCATAAAGGCGATGTACGCGAAATGTATGTCGATGAAACAAAGCGTGGACGCGGCCTTGGTAAGAAGTTACTTGTAGAGTTAATTAAGGCAGCAAAAGAGGAAAAGCTTTCAACCGTAATGCTCGCGGTATGGCAGCAAAATGAACCTGCAGTAGGCTTATATAAATCATTAGGATTTAAAATAATTGCCGAAGAAAGTAGAGCGCTGCGGCTTGAAGATGGCACATATATTGACGAATACTTAATGTCGCTTGATGTGAGACCAGATGCACCCATAGAAAAGCCTCGTACAAAGTTTAGAGATCGTTTATCTAAAGCCGTAGAAGTACAGATAGATGATGGCGTTTTTGCATCGGGATACAGTGGCGCTTTTGATAATCGAGAAACATATGCCGAATCGCAAATGCAAGACGCTATAGACCGTTTACTTGAGCTTATTTCAACCAATCCACGTTTTGCAGAAGCCTGGACACAAGCCTGGGAGCGTGCAATAGCATTCGACTCGCTGCGTTACTCTCAAGATGAGGGCTCTTCACGCACCACAGATCAAATGAGAGTGAGCGAACTTACAGAAGATATTCCAAATGTAGAGCGATTAATCAATTACCTTACCGAATCACTAAGATCTCACTTTGATGAAAGTACATTTCGAGAACTTGGAAATCCACATATATTAGAATCAGCTCTTGAGTTGTATATCGAACAAAAAGCATCGAAGCTTCCTGAAATTGCACGTCACTTTCGAGATGTTCTCGATACAAAAGTTTTGCAAAACGCCACTCGTGATATTTTAGCAGAGAGAAATGTAAGGCTAGTAAAGGCTTGTGGATTGCGATCAATTCATCAACTAAGACCAATTCATCGTGTGAGATACCCTCTCTATGCACATATAACGCAAGATCAATTATTATCTTTTCTACACGGTGACCGAAGTGAATCAGTCTTTGATATCGGAGGCGAATCAATATACGATGACTCTCGAGCGGTATAATCAAATGAAACACATCGAAGAAAAAAAAGCGGAAGTATATGCATCGATAAAAATTGCACTCGAAGGATTCATTCCCGTTGGCGCGTATTACGGCACACAGCTCATGCCGCAAATCGAATTTCTTGCCATCATTACGCTCTTAAGTGCCTTTCTCTTCTTCGTAGCCGCATGGCATAGAAAAGAGCTCAAGTATGCGCTCCCTAAAAAATATCTCGGATCATTTTTTGCGTATACAATACTTGTTGCCGTTATTCCGTACGGTATTATTTTTTACGCGACAAAGTATTCAACGGCGATTGATACAGCCTTGCTTTTGCAAACCGAGGCGATTTTTGCGGCAGTTCTCGGCTGGTATGTTTTAAAAGAAAAAATTACGAGAAATCGTGTGCTGGGATTAACACTTATTCTCTGCGCAGATGCGGCAATTCTCTATAGGGGCCGCATTGAACTGAGTATTGCGAATATTGCCATTGCAACGGCTCCCCTGCTCTTTGTATTCGGTAATTTAATTGTAAAGAGACTGCATAATGATGGCGTTAAATGGGCGCCCGTACTCCTTTTTAGGCAGCTTGTGGGCGGCATTATTTTGCTCGCCATTTCACTCCTCTTTGAGCCAGTGATTTTTCCATCATTTAACTTGTGGTTGTTTTTAATCCCTTTCGGAGTTCTTGGATTCGGCGTTTCGAAGCTCTTTTGGCAGTTAGCTCTTCAACGTATGGATGTTTCGAAACTTACCGCACTCCTTGCGGTCACTCCAATTATTAGCGCAGCAATTTCATACGCGTGGCTGGGCGAAGTACCGACGACAATTCAGTCATTCGCCATTGTGCTCACGGTGATCGGAGTAGGATTTTTGCTCAATACAACCTCGACACAGTGGATTACCGCAAAAACTCCAACCAGAAAGCCAAAAGATTATTGACGACGTGAAACGCAATGCCGGGAATCGTTGAATTGCTTTTAATGTAGAGCCAGTTGAGTATGAGACCGAGAAAAATTAATACTCCTGAAACTTGAAACTCAAAGTGAATAAGTCCAAAAATAATGGCAACAATAACTGCCGCACCCCATTTGGGCATATATTTTAAAAAAGTCTGCAGTAAAAATCCTCTAAAAACAAGTTCTTCAACCAGTGGCGCAATCACTCCTACCACTATTACGGCTAAAACAATATCGAATGGAGAGGTGCCAAAGAGTGGAATGTGAGAATCTTGCGCTCCAAAACCGGGAAGTTGAATTCCATATTGCAACTGAATGAACGTGAGTATAAATCCAAATAAAAAGACCACTCCAAACGCTTTCAAAACAAGTTTTATCGTGTCTTTAATTGAAACTTTTCGAAACCCAAAATCAGAAAGAGTTGAGCCATATTTTTTAACAACATACGTATAAAGGGGAAACAAAAAAATACAGGTTTGAAGTAGGTACAAAAGGGTCGTCGCAATGCTCTCGTGTGCGCCATCTTTAAAAAAATCGCCAAACAAATTTTGCGGCTCTGTAAAATGAATAACAATCTGTACTAACAGTATCAGTACTAATGTTTCAATTCCCACGATAACTATATCCTTGAGGGTAAATCGACATGGTGTTGCCTGTAATTGCATAGTTACGTACACTCAGTGTAACGTAAAAAAACGTATATGCATATTCAAGGAGGAGAGACCATACTCGCAACTATTAAAAGGCACCCTACACCTTATTTTATTGCTTTGATTGAGGCACTTATCGCTGTTACTCCCATAGTAGGGATTGTCTATTTGGTATCGAGGGAATTTGGAAATAAAGTGTTATACACTAGTCTGTCAGTTCTTATTGCTATCCTCATTGTGTGTTTTCTAATTGCCACACTCGACTACATTCTCGACAAATTAATTATTACCAATAAACGAGTAGTGTGGATCGATTGGAAGTCGTTGCTTAAAAAACAAGAAAACGAGCTGCAATTGAGTGATATTCAAAATATAAAAACCTCCGAATTAGGTATTTTAGCTCGATTGTATATTTTTCGGTATGGTCGTCTTGAAGTAGAAAGCGCAGCTTCACAAACCAGTATAATATTTAGTCAATGCAATGATCCTAAAGCGACAAAGCACCTTATGCTTGCAGCAGTGCAGAAAATGAAGGATGAGAGAAAAAATAGGTTTCTCACAAATGAGTCGAGCGCTATAATCGATGCATGATTCAGCGCGAGTTTACCGATGATGTTCAAGAAATGAATGCGACAGCGGCGGGCTCTATGACGAGCGCCCAATTTCAAGGTGGTGATGAAGAAGTTATTCAGTTTGAAAATAAACTGCGCCCCGTTTCATTAGACGATTATATTGGCCAGGCAGAAATTAAGCGAAATTTAACAATTACGATTGAAGCCTCTAAGAAACGAAAAGAAACGCTCGATCATGTGTTACTACACGGCCCAGCGGGTCTTGGTAAAACAAGTTTGGCGATGATTATTGCACGCGAAATGGGAGGTGCATTAAAAATTACGTCGGGTCCGGCACTCGAACGCCAAGGTGACGTTGCTTCAATGCTCACCAACTTGAAAGAAGGCGATGTCTTGTTTATCGATGAAATCCATCGCATGCGCGCGCCGGTTGAAGAGGTCTTATACTCGGCGATGGAAGACTACTGTATCGACATTATGCTTGGTAAAGGGCCATCGGCACGCTCGGTGCGCCTTAATCTTCCTAAATTCACGCTCATTGGTGCGACGACAAAAATGAGTTTGCTCTCGGCTCCCCTACGCGATCGTTTTGGTAGCGTGTTTAAATTCGCCTTTTACGAAGAAGAAGAAATGCTCCAAATTATTTTGCGCACGAGTGGGCTGCTTAACTTACCTATTTCACCTGAGGCAGCGTTAAAAATTGCACAATGTAGCCGTCAAACACCTCGTATTGCAAACCGTTTGGTAAAACGCATTCGCGATTATGCAGAGTATCACAATGTTGCTACGGTCAGTGAATCTATGGCGCATACCTCATTACGCGATCTTGGCGTCGATACACTAGGCCTCGATAAAACTGATCGATCGATTCTTAAGACAATTATTGAAAAATTTAGTGGTGGGCCTGTTGGCTTAAACACACTTTCTTCAGCGCTCAGTGAAGAAGAGGCAACAATCGAAGAAATTTACGAACCATACCTCATTCAATTGGGCTTTTTAGAACGTACTCCGCGTGGACGTGTTGTAACAACTCGCGGGCATATTCATGTAACTACTAAAATTTCTTAACACCACTTCGTCATGAGAACTGTTTTCAAAAAATCATCTGTCATTGTTCTTTTGCTATTAGTAACAGCGCTTAGCGGATGTACTTTCTTTCAGAAACAAGCCGTGATTCCCGAAGCGACACAAGAAGAAAAGCAGCTCGATAAGCGTACCGGAACGGTACAAGTTCAGCTCGATGCTCAAACACGCGCGGTAAAACATGTACTTGAAAGTGAAAACGGCCAATCAATTACCCTTGCTTCACTCAGTGTTGAACTCGACCGCTATGTAGGTAGAAAAGTGCAAGTTGAAGGATTATATGAAGAAAGAGAAAATACGCTTCAAGTAGAACTAATAACTACTTTGAGTGAAGAGCTTGGAGTTAAAAAAGGCTATGTGAATGGAAGTATGGGCGTAAGTTTTAGTTATCCCGCAAATTGGACTATAGACGAATCAAGTGTTGCTCAAGAAGGCATTCTTCGCATTTATCCATACAATGTACCCCAAATTGAAAGGAATTCGATCGATGTAGTAACCATTATGAGACTCAATAATACGGAAAGAACTTCTGCTCGAGAATGGTTGAAATTAGATGAATTATTTAGACCAACAAAAGAATCAGCAATGGCTTATACCTATCAAGAAAGTATTATTGGAAAACAGCAATATTTGGCAGTGAAAACAATTGCGGCTTCACCGTATCAAGTTAATTTCTGGGTGCAACGAGAGGTACATATGTATCAAATCGCATTTGATTCCAGACAGGCAGAAGAAAAAAACGCCGCAGAAAACGCATACTATGAGCTTATTTCGTCATTTGATTTTGTTCCCTTTACCGACTCAGCAATTGGAACTGTTATTACTCCATCGCTTACAACTGCTACAACTTCATCAACACTCCCTTCACTTTTGCCTTCAGGAGAATTAGCTCCAACTGCTCAAAATCCTACTTCACAGTATTCAGACAATACGTTTTTAACTCAGTACGAAAAGGCCTTAAGTTCGAATACAGATGCATTTAAAGGAGCCGTTACAAAGTACGAGTTTGTCATTAAAGATGAAAACTCCCCACCAACAGGTGTGTATATAACATACACCGATGGTGCAGACTCAAAACGAACGTATGTAGAGTATTCTGACAGCAAAAATCCAGAAACATTTGTCGAGAAAGCTACCTTCACATTAGGAACCGTTGGCAACTGGGTTTTGGCTTCGGGAACAGATACTGGAAAAGGATTTTCTAAGGTAGTAGTAAATCCTACAAATTCTACTGTTTCAGTGACACAAGCAGGCATGCAGCTTATCGATTCTCGGCTATTTAAGGCACGATTCCAAGTACCTGCAAAATGGTATTGGAGCATTACTCCAGACGGATACGCATTTGATTCAAAACCATTGCAGGCCGGAAAAGAACCGATGCTTGTATTGAGTAATGAAACTGGAGTAGCTGCAGGAACAGGAGTGACAACCCCCGCCGGCAAAGCAGTTATTCAATCATTCGTGGGAGAGAAACAAGCTCTTTGCATGACCTTCCCTAAGAAAAACTACTGCCTTTTATATACAGATACTGCATTGGATCAAAATACCCTCTTGAGCATTCTCGATTCTATTATTGAAAACTAATTGTACGAGACTAGGAGAACCTTACTGTGCCATGCTGTGTGGAATTACACTTGATTTTACGCAGTTAGCACTCTACTATATGGAGTGCTAACTAACAGTACTAAGTTCTCACATATGCAGCGATTACGTAAACGGTAATCAGATGAATGACAGGTGAGAATTTGGTATAATTACAGGAAGCAAATATCTAATAAAATATTACCTATGTCTGAACCAAATTTCGAAAAATTCACGAAGGAGGCAAAGAACGCATTAATCGTTGCACAAGATAAATCGAAAGAGGCAGGTTTAAATTACGTCGGTACAGAACACATCCTTATCGGAATTCTTTCTCAACAGCATTCCCTTGGTTCAACTATTTTAATGAATTTTGGCGTTTCTCTCGACAATGTATACCTCGTATTAAAGACGGCCGGCAGAGCAACAACAGGAGCTCCAAGCTTAAAAGCAGGAGGTTTTTCTGGTTTTGCAAAACATGTCGTAGAAGAAGCTGTTCGCTGTGCTCATGACTTTGGACATACCTTTGTCGGTACTGAACATTTGTTGCACGCACTCTGTATTCAAGAGAATACGGCCGCTACCGTTATTTTAGAGAACATGAAGATCAACCCACAGTCTATAAAAGACCAAATCATTCAAATTTTTAAGAAGAACCAAGAAAATACTCAAAAAAACTCACAAATGCAGGCAGGTCAAACCGGCATGCCGCCAAGCGGCATGAATCCTCTCGAATTCTTTATTAATGGGCTTAATGGCGTACTTGTTGGTTTTGATAAAGAAGGCAAAGAGCCCTATAAAGCTAACCAGCAATCATCAAAAGACGAGAAAGGCAAAAAATCTAAAACTCCGGCACTCGATTACTTTACGTCAGATATGGTTGCCGAAGCTCGAAAAGGTAAACTGGATCCTGTTATTGGTAGAAAGGCAGAAATTGAACGTATGATTTCTATCTTGAATCGCAAGACAAAAAATAATCCAGTGCTCATTGGTGAACCGGGTGTTGGTAAAACGGCAATCGTTGAAGGTCTTGCACAAGCCATTGTCATGGAACAAGTACCTGACACTTTGTTAAATAAGAAAATTCTATCACTTGCAATGGCGTCTCTCGTTGCGGGCACTAAGTATCGTGGAGAGTTTGAAGAAAGGCTTAAACAAGTTATAGATGAGGCGATCTCAGTTGGTAACGTAATTTTATTTATAGATGAAATGCACACCGTTGTAGGAGCTGGCAGCGCCGAAGGCAGCCTCGATGCGTCGAATATTCTTAAACCTGCATTAGCACGTGGAAAACTGCAAATTGTTGGTGCGACAACAACATCTGATTATAGAAAACAGGTAGAAAACGATCCAGCGCTTGAGCGACGTTTTCAGCCTATTATGGTCAACGAACCAAATGAAGAAGATACAATTTTAATGCTTCGTGGCATTAAAAAAGGATTCGAAGATCATCACCACATGTTTATTGATGAAGATTCAATTCTTGCAGCAGTAAAACTTTCAAAACGCTACATAGCTGATCGTTTTTTGCCAGACAAAGCAATCGACGTTATCGACGAAGCGTGCGCACTAAAACGAATGAAATATAGAACGGTGCGCGATACGTCGAAAAAATTCCAGTCAGAGCTCGACGACACGGTAAAAACCAAAGAACAAGCCGTTTCAGACCAAAACTACGAACTAGCTGCAGAGCTTCGCTGTAAAGAAATAGAGCTTAATAGAAAAATCGAAGAAGAGACAAAATCACGAGTTCCACAAATGATGGAGCGTGAACATGTTACAGAAGAAGATGTCGCAAAGGTTATTTCTACCATGACCGGTGTTCCCGTTACTCGTCTTATTAAGACCGAAATGGATCGCTTGCTCAACTTAGAAGGTGACTTTAAAAAACGCATTATTG
>CAYHBN010000003.1:0-43209 GCA_964354865.1 uncultured Candidatus Peribacteria bacterium | reverse complement strand
CGACTATATCACTTTTTACAGGGCAGAAATAGGCAGGTGTATGTACTGAACGGTGGGTGCTCGACAAACTAGATACTTTATTGTGCATGCGTGTTCGCGCGAACACTTCTTACTACTACTTCGTCTTATACAACGCATAATTAAATACCGGCAACGACCGCTCACGGCTGATCTCAATATCAATACTCTGTTTCGTATTTTTCTCAAATCCATCGGCGGTAACTTTAATTGTCGGTAGGGTAAGTCGTTTATCGTTTTCGTTTGTTGGTAGCTGAATCAACTTATATTTAATCGTTGCGAGTGTTTTTTTCTCATTGATAGGAATGGAGTTCCCCATCATATCGACGTTAATCATATTGGTAATTGCCAAGAAGTTCTCTGTGTGATTTCGTAAAAAATCATCAATGGGGTGTCGCTCATCTTTTGTGATTTCTTTTGTAGACGAATCTTGTACGAAATATTGACCATCGAAAAAACAATTAGTTGTGCCTGCGGTTCCAAGACAGCTTACATGTTGTGCTCCGTCAATATCTTGACGATCGTCAGGAACCAATCCATTAATAACCTCAGATTCACCGAGAAGATTTTTTCCGAAAATCTTCCATCGAATAATGTCGAGGTCGACGGTATTAATTCCAGGCTTTGTCGTTAAATCAGCGTTCAAATAATATTGAAGTTTGAATTCTGTAATGCCCTTAACTTCGGCATTTTCTTCTCCTTCTACATTCTGCGCCGCAGAAAAGAGGGGAATATTGATCGTTTGTCCGAGTGGCAAGTCTGCGTAGGTCTCTTCGAATGGCGCATTTAGATACGGTTCAACGGGGTATCTATTCGACGCCGCCACGATGGAATAATCGTATAGATCGGTTGCGCTATTCTCGTTGCCACTCACTTGAAACCCCGGCGCATTTTTTGTGATTTTATCAAGCGCCGTTTCAATGCCCGATTCTGCTCTATACCAAGCTGTTGTTCGGTCTATCAATTGGCGTGAATCATGCACGCTTTGAATAACAATTTCACTTACTCCGATCGCAATCGTCATTAAAATTCCCATAATAATCATCGCCACTAAAAGCGCACTTCCACGGTGGTTGTGTGAATATTTGGTGCGGGATTTTTGGCCGCGTTTATGAGAAGTGAGTAGTATGAAAGCCATTAAAAAATTGGTGATCTAGATGACAAAGGATTTGGTAAGTCAAAATTATTTAAATCGAACTTCGGTACGGTAAGGTGAGGAGTATAAAGGGATTTTGTGCCATACGAACGCGACGAAAATGTGGTTCGGTATTCTTGCACCGTGCCGGGAGTTGTTCCTTCTTTTTTAATACTAATAGTGAGTGACGGCTGCCACTGGACCGTTGCATCTTCTACGTTTTCTGAGTCATACGGATTTCTGAGCGGAAAGACCGAGAACGATACGTCGCTGAATTTTGTTTGGGCCGAGGTGAGCGGTTCAGCTACTGAAGATATAGGCCAATTAATCTCATTTGGACTTTTTTGCTGTGTTTTAACGGTAATTGTTTTCGTACCATTATCGAAAGAGTACAATCGGCGATACAAGTATTGTCCGTCACTCGAGGTGAATCCGATCACTGAGGGAGTCAATTCATTTTGTATGCAATCAGGATCTCCGTTTCCTTGTACAAAACAGTTGTAATCAATTTGATTGTTGTGCACTTCGTCGGCAAGTGTATCGAATACGTGTCGCACATCGCGGTAGGTGCGTTGTGTTTCGCTTGCGAGTCTATTTGCCTTCATTAAGCCAATATATGAGCCTGCCGAAAGTGCCACGAAGACCATAAAAATACTCATGGCAACAAGCAGCTCCACCATGGTGAAGGCTTTTTTGTTGAGTGAATTTTTAAGTGAATATTTCATAAATTACAGCGGTCCTTGTTTCCAATCGGTTAAAATTGCTTCAAAGGCAATTTCTTTATTTGGTCGTCGTCGTTCTGCGTATTTCACCGTGCTGGTAACTTTTAGAGATTTACTGTCATCGAGGTGCTCCAATTTTATTTCGGGGCGAAAACGGTCTGCTACATCGGTATTTTGTGAGCCGAGCGCTTCAAGTGTCCAAGGTGGTATCGGTTGATTCTTTATAGTGTTGGATCGATCAGCAAACACAATCACATACTCCCCATCTTCCAATCCCGTATCCCATCCTTTATTTTGCATCCAATTACTGTCACGCATATTACGGACAATTTCGAGCCCCTCTTGTGCTCTGTTGTGAGCCATTAACTCATTTGCCGTAATTGAACCCATAACAATTGAACTTCGTGTGACTTCGGCGGCCGCGGTAATAATGAGCGTAATAACGGCGATGCCAATCACCACTTCTATCAAACTAAATCCGCGAGCATTTTGCTTTTGTCGCTTTGGGTTTAATAAATGGTGAAAGAAGGATTTCATACGTTTAGTTTAAAACTTTTTCTATGCGCCCCGAACTTTCGTTAATTTCTATTTTGCGTGTTCTGTCTTTATATTGCAGTTCAATGGTAAATGAGTGGTTGCCCTCGTCTAAGATAATCGTGCCATGCGGTGGTGAAAAGAGGATTTTTAGCGAGGGAGGTGTGCCACTTTCTCCTGTTTTAATGGACTTTACCGTCACATCACTTTGCCAATTTAAAGGGACTCGTACTGGTTCAGCAGTACTGTCGCATCCCGCTCGATTATTTAAATACGGCGTTGTGATTTGTTCAGGTATTGCATCTTTTGTAAAAATAAATCCATAACATTTTGCTCCTGTTGCTGCGCTTATTGCCTTTGATTTATCACGTAATGCATGGAGCAAACTCACCAGTTTTTCGCTGTGTGCATCCATGACCGCAATACGTCTGCCTACTGAATACGCACCGGCGCCCATTACCGCTAAAATCATAATGATGGTAATAACGATCAAGAGCTCAATAATGGTAAAGCCGCGTTTGTTTCTCATACAACGGATGGTTCTCTAACTAATAGAGTTGGTGAGTGAGAAGATAGGAGAGAGGATTGCGATCGCAAAAAATGCAACGGCAACGCCAATAAATAAAATGACGATCGGACCAAGCAAGGTCGTCATGTTTTTGAGAGTGTTATCAATTTCACGTTGGTAGTGAACACCCACTTTGAGAGAAATTTCACCAAGTGATGCAGTTTGTTCCGCAATCGCAATCATGTTCGAAACGGTCTCGGGGAACAAGAAAGGAGAGCTAAAAAGGGCTTGCGAAAGGGGTTGTCCGGTCTGTACCAATGCCAATGCCTCGTATGTTTTTACTTTATAGACCTCGTTGCCGAGTGACTGTGCAACGTACTCGAGCGTCTTGTTAATTGGTAATCCACTTTCAGTTAACATACCGAGAGTGTCGACAAATCGCAGCACATAAATTGAACGTGCGAGTTTGCCAATAAAGGGAAATCGGAGTTTTTGAAAGTCCCAAGAAAAGCGGCCTTCGTCTGAGTTTGTATATGCGTGAAATCCCGCTGCAATAAAAATTGCGAGAATAGCCAAGAGCCACCAGTTTGAAGCGAGCCAATTGCTCGTCTCTAAAAAGAAGCGTGTCATCGGCGGCATCTCTAAGTTGTTTTCAGTAAAGAGGTCTTTCAGTTTCGGCACGACCATAGTCACAATCACCCCAATGCTTATTACGAGTGCGACGAGCACTGCTACCGGGTAGACCATCGCGCCAACAATTTTCGAACGAAGAACATCTTGGTTTTCAAGGTTGAGCGCAATCTTTGCAAGAGCAACATCGAGTGTTCCCGTGGCTTCTGCAGATTTTATAATTCCCAGTACCGATTCGGTGAAAATTTCACTAAACGGCTCCATTGCCTGTGAAAAAGATTTTCCGTGATCAACGTCGTAGTTCATCGTCGAAATAACACGTTTGAGTTTTTTGTGATCTGTTTTTGTTTCGAGGATTTTTAGCGCTTTCGTCAGCGGAATTCCCGCCTTGATCATTGTTGCGAGTAACTCGAAAAAGTAGCTTTTTTCACGAAGTGAAACGCTCGAATTATCAACGAGATAATCATTGCATTTTTGAAAAAATCCACGTCCTGCACGATTCGTGACGCCATAAATAAATTTCTCATCGGGTGCGTCGTCTTGCACCTGCGAAAGCATCTGCGCCAACTTATCGATATTTTTTATTTTTTTATCTTCTGCCATGGTGAAAATTATTTAGTTGTTGCTTCTGCCCTAAAGTAGCTCTCCATCGTAATGTTTAAGTTTACCAATTCAAAGCCTGCATCGGTTTGAGAACGAGAGATTGCAGCATTTTTTATGATCATTTTTCGAGGATTTGTTTCGATCAATTTTAAGAATCGTGTGAGATTTTGGTAGGCGCCTTGAAATCCTGCTGAAATTAATACCGTTGGAATTTTGGCATTTTTATTGACCGAGAATGTCAGTGCGTTAAAACTAACATCGGCTGATTTTGCTATGCGGTTAATGTCGAGAATAAGGTTGTCTTGAGCCACGTTCAAAGGCACGGCTTGTGCAAGTTCTTTCGATTCAACTTCGCTTAATACATCAGTCGCGACAGAGGCGTCGTTACTATTTTGAGAAACTGCGGCAAGTTCTTGTGAGAGTGCCGTTGCCTCTGCAAGCAGCACTTCTCGTTCAGCGCGTGCACTGCGCGTATGAAACGCAAGAAGTATGACAGTTGCTAATAGAATGAGTCCGGCGATGAATTGAGTTGAAACTTTTTTTTCGGTGATCATGGAGAGATGAGTCAGATGAAGATAGATGCAAGAGATGGATTAGCGTGGAGAAGTAGTTTTTTTAGAAGTGGCAGGTTTGTCTGGAGTGTTCGTTGCAGTAACTGTTGGTGCAACTGGAGCAATTTCGGTCTCACTTATTGACGACGTTGCAATAGTTTCTTCAACGGGCATGCTCAACGACTCTTGCACCCTTGGGCGTACGAGCAAATTTTGCGGATCATATTCAAGGTTCATACTAAAGCTCAAAATAGTTACTCCTTCTGACGTTAAACTTTTTGAGATTGAAGGTACGAATACATTTCTAAAGGTAGGATCATTTGAAAATGCTTTAATTGTATTTGCAATGTCGGCAAAAGGATCAACAGCAGTTGGCTGTGTAATAGCATTTATGGCAAGTCGGCCTTCGCTTGAACCGCTGTATGATCTAAAAATTACCACGGGCTGTAGGCTTTCAATATTTTTTGGAATAACACTTTCAATTTTCTCAACAACACGTGACCAGACAACTTGTTTTTTATCGAGTTCTTTCAAATATTCTTTTGCAGTGAGCGCGCGTGCTCTATCGTTTGCGAGGTTAGTTGCTCCTTGTGCGCTTGCTAACTCTTCTTTTTTCGCCTTCATATCTGAAATAGCGCTTTGAATACGGTTATCTTGAATCTCATAATAGATAGAGAAAAACAGTACTACCGCAAAGGCCATAACGCTGACTACGACGAACCAAGGTTTTGATTGTTCTTGTAATTCTTCCGAGATCATGTGAAGAGTGTGTTTTTATTTGTAAATAACGTATATATTATACCATATATGGCTCGAAAAGACTTTAAGAAATTTAATACGGGATTCACCTGCGTTTCGTGTAAGAGTGAGAACCCACCAGCGTCTCAATCAGAGAGGAATCACTGTAGAACGTGCCTTCGGTCGCTGCATGTTGATGGCGAAACTCCCGGTGACAGAGAGAGTGTCTGTGGTGGAATAATGATGCCTGTCGGTCTCGAGTACAAAGGAAACAAGGGATACATCATTCTTCATCGCTGTGAAACATGTGGCAAAACGCATAAAAATCGCGCTGCCGATGACGACGAAGGTATCGATCGATTATCATAATATATGAAACTTCCATTTGTCCCCGCGACCATTTTTGACTTCTGCGAAGCCAATTTAAAACAGCACGATACGATTATCGTTGGTGTCTCTGGTGGGCCTGATTCCACTGCTCTTTTACATGCATTAAGCCAGTTCGCGCGCAAAAATCCTTTAAAAATTATTGTCGCCCATATTAACCATGGCATTAGAAAAGAGGGCTCAATTAACGATGAGGATTTTGTGCAGAAAATGGCAGCAGAGCTCAACTTTGAGTGCAAAGTGAAACGAGTAAAACTAAAAGGCTCAGGACTTGAAGCTCAAGGGCGCAAAGTTCGCAGAGCATTCTTTGAACAGCTGGCACAAAAAAATAGTGCCCGTGCGATTTTTACCGCACACACTAAAAACGACCAGCTCGAAACAATTTTATTTAATCTGATTCGCGGTGCCTATGTGGGCGGAATGGCTGGCATGCGGCAAATTGAGGTACAGGGAAAGTCATCACTGCTCTATATGAAGCCCTTTTTAAGTGTGACGAAAAAAGAAATTTTAGAGTATCTTAAAAAAAATAAAATCAAATTTTGCCACGATAGTATGAATGACGACACTGTGTATACGCGCGTGTTTTTACGTAAGAAAGTAATCCCACTATTAGAAAAAATTAACCCTTCGATCACACAGACTGTTGCGAAAAATGCTGAACTCTTTCATCAGCTTGAAGATACTCTTAATCTGTAGCATACTATTTGCACTTTTTATTATGGAAAATACACCAAAAACAGCACCAAGAATGCCTCGCCCACGAGCAGGGCTCACGATGTTATTGATCGTTGCGCTTATTATTAGTGCGCTCTTTTTATATTTCGATACAAGTTCAACGCCTTCGACCGAAGTCCCACTTTCTACCTTAGTTACCGGTGTGAAAATTGGCGATGTGGTGAGTGTCGATGTGACGGGTAATAAACTTGAAGCAACGTTGAAAGATGGTAAGAAAATTTTCGCGAATAAAGAGGCGAAACAGAGCATGACCGATGTTTTAAGCGATGTCTCTCCCGAGGTGAAAAGCAAACTGCAAGTGCAGGTGCACGATGAAAGCCAAGGTGACTTTTGGATGAATATCCTTATTAGTGTGGTTCCGTTTGCACTCATCGTTGTCTTCTTTTTGTTTATGTTCCGCCAGGCGCAGTCGAGCAATAACCAGGCAATGTCGTTTGGTAAAAGCAGTGCGCGTCTGTATGAGAATGTTAATAAAAAGACTACGTTCGAAGACGTTGCAGGCGCAACCGAGGCCAAGCAAGAGCTTATCGAGATCGTCGATTTTTTGAAAAATCCTATTAAATATCTTTCTATGGGAGCGAAAATTCCCAAGGGAGTTTTGTTGATTGGTGCGCCAGGTTGTGGAAAAACGTTATTGGCTCGTGCGGTAGCCGGCGAAGCAAATGTTCCTTTCTTTAGCATATCGGGCTCTGAGTTCGTTGAAATGTTTGTGGGAGTCGGTGCATCTCGTGTTCGTGATTTGTTCAAACGTGCAAAAAGAAATGCTCCTTGTATTATCTTCGTCGATGAAATCGACGCGGTTGGTCGTCAGCGTGGAACCGGTTTGGGTGGTGGTCACGATGAACGTGAACAGACTTTGAACCAGATTTTGACCGAAATGGATGGTTTTGAAACCGACACCAATGTGATTGTAATGGCTGCAACAAACCGTCCCGATGTGCTTGATCCTGCACTTTTGCGTCCAGGTCGTTTTGACCGCCGCGTAGTTGTTGATCAACCAGATATTAAAGATCGCCAGGCAATTCTCGAGGTTCATTCTCGCAATAAACCATTGGGTAAAGATGTTGATCTTGAAATTATTGCAAAGCAAACTCCTGGCTTTGTGGGTGCTGATCTTGAAAACTTGATGAACGAGGCAGCGTTGCTTGCGGCTCGTTATAATAAGAAGAAAATCAGCATGAAAGATATTGAGCAGTCTGTTGAAAAAGTAGTTATGGGTCCTGAGCGAAAATCGAAGGTAATGTCTGTGAAAGAAAAAGAGGTTACCGCGTATCACGAAGTTGGGCATGCGCTCGTCGGTCACCTTACCGAAGGCTGCGATCCTGTGCACAAAATTTCAATTGTTTCACGAGGAATGGCACTTGGTGTGACATGGTTTATGCCCGATGAAGACAAACACCTCTACGCAAAGGCAAAATATCATGCAGAAATGGCTTCATTATTAGGAGGATACGTAGCCGAGGAGTTGGTGTTTGGTAAAGAAAATGTGACTACGGGAGCTTCAAATGATTTAGAAAAGGCGACTGGTACTGCGCGCAAAATGGTTATGAACTATGGAATGAGCGATGTACTTGGCCCTGTTATTTATGGCGAACACAATCGTGAAGTCTTTTTGGGTCGTGACTTTGGTCACATGAAAAATTACTCAGAAGAAATTGCAGGCAAAATTGATGCTGAGGTCCGTGTGTTCATTACAAAGGCATATGAGCGTGCAAAGAAGGTCCTTACCGAACACCGAGCATTACTCGAAAAAGTCGCAAAGGTGCTTCTCGAAAAAGAAAATATCTCTCGAGAGGAGTTTTTAGAACTTGTCTCTACGGTTGAAAAATCTAAAGCTTAAATTATTTATGGCAAAAAAATCACCTACAAAGAAAATGAGCGATGAAATGCTCGCCGAGATGAGCATTGTACCAGACGAGCGTGTGCAGTCTGTGCCGTATACAAGCGCAGAAGATACGTTGATTACTGAAGAAGAGTTTTTAAATCTTGAAGAGAGTGGCGATGTCGGTGAGTTAGCCGTCGATGTCTTTCATAATAATGAAGAGATTGTTGTTGTCGCACCAATCGCCGGCATCACCTCGAAAGATTTTTCTCTCAATGTTGTTCGCGGTGTATTAACCATTCGTGGTCGTCGCGCCTTTAGCTTCGACGTGACGCCCGATCAGTACGTGACCCAAGAGTGTTTTTGGGGCGCATTTACCCGCAATATTATTTTGCCCGACCACGTTGACGTAACGAAAATTAAAGCCTCGTTTAAAAACGGAGTGCTTGTGGTGAGAGTGCCAAAGCTCAAACCTCTCGAAGTGAAGGTGGTAGAGGTCGAAATGGATTAATAGGTATGTTTTGTCACATCTAATTGAATAGCAGTAATCACTGCTGTTTTTTGTGATTGAGTGACAAGCTGAAATGTTTTATTTCCTTGTGATTTTTCTGAAGTAATTGTTCCCAATAACTCTTTTTCTAATGCGGGTACACCACTGTGTGACGAAACATCAGAAAAAATCAGTTCATGTTTTTCTTCGTATATCGGCGTGTCATAATCAATCCACATGCCTGCACCATCAAAAAATCCGGTTTCAATGAGGACTGTGGTTATGACGATCAAATGGGCTGTATCATCGATGGTGATCGACCCGATCGTATGACCCGAAAAATCTGAATTCAGATTTGCAGATAGTTCATTCATATAACGATTGTATATCTGGAGCTGTTTTTTTGCTATAATCCGCCCGCATCATTACACGAAATACCCATGACTCAGTTTAAGAAAATTCGAAAAGCAGTTTTCCCCGCCGCAGGTTTTGGAACCCGCTTTTTGCCGGTGACGAAAGCCCAGCCTAAAGAAATGCTCCCGATCGTCGATAAACCAGTGATTCAATATCTTGTTGAAGAAGCAGTCGCGGCAGGCATCGAAGAAATTATCATTGTCACGGGTCGTGGAAAGCGCTCGATCGAAGATCACTTTGATTATTCGTACGAACTTGAGCAGACGCTCGTTGAGAAAGGAAAATCCAAATTATTAAAAGAGGTCCGTGCGATTGCCGAGATGGCAAAGTTTATTTATGTGCGTCAGCCTCGGCCTCTTGGCGATGGCCACGCGATTTTATGTGCGAAAGAGGTGGTAGGCGATGAGCCTTTTGCGGTCTTGTTTGGTGATGATTTGGTAGATGGAAAAGTGCCTGCAATTAAACAGTTAATCGATGTCTACAATCAAACTGGTGCGCCGGTTATTGCGCTCGAAAAAATTAAGAAAGAGGATTCGAACAAGTACGGAATGATCAAATCTCTTCGAACTGTTTTAGGTAATGCTCGACTCCACGAAATTATTGAGTTGCTTGAAAAGCCTGAGCCTAAAGATGCTCCGTCAGATTTGGGCATTATAGGAAAATACGTTGTAACGCCCGAAGTGATGCGTGCGCTTGAAACATGCCCAAAAAGCGCCGATGGTGAAATTCGGTTGATTGAGGGATTTAATATGCTCCTTGGAAAATCACCAATTTATGGACTAGAAGTAGAAGGAATTCGTTATGACACCGGCGACAAGCTGGGTTTTTTGCAGGCAACAATCGCATACGCACTCAAAAGAAAAGATCTAGGTCCGGCACTTCGAGACTATTTAAAGACATACTGCAAACTATAAACTGACGGTTGCAGTGCATGTTTTTTCGCCGTTCCCCCATGTTATTGCGGTGCCGTCGTTCGCCGTGCCATTTTCTATGAAGGTCATATTTTCAACAACGGTGCAAACAAGGGGCAGGCATACTCCGGTTTTTTCATAAACTTTCGCGCAAATCTCAGCGGCAAAAAGTACAATGCCAAGTAATAGAATACCGAGTATCACACCGCCAACTGTGTAGTTTTTTCCATTCATGTGAATACGATAATACTCATGAACGGTAATGTCTACACTAATCTGTACGATACAATGAATTTGACGACTGCGCTAGATATTGGTACAGTAATACGGCTCATTTATGATCCTTTTTAAGCCCTATCTTCGACTCATTTTTAAACTTGCGGTGAAAAACCGTAGGCGGGTTGCTGTTTTGAGTATGTTGATTCTTGTCTCGACCGCGGTTCGTTTAATTGAGCCGTACTTATATAAAGTGATCGTCGACGCACTCACTGCCGGTCTTTTGGCTAAAAACTTTACCGACGCGGCGATTCATCTTTTGTTTGTCTCTGTCGGTGTTTGGTTTGTGCTCTCGGTCCTGAATAATATTCTTGGTTCTCAGTCTAACTTTATGGTGTGGCAAATCGGTAACGATAGTTCGCAGATCGTGCATATTACGGGATTTAAAAAGATGCTGAACATGGATTATTTTCGGCATACTCAAAAACACTCAAGTCGCATTACCAAAATTGTCGACGATGCCGATTCAACCATGTGGGAGATGACCAACTGGTGGCTTGCTTCCTTTGTACCCGCGATTTTAGGATTTTGTGGCATGCTTGCGATTGCTTTTAGTGTCAGTTGGCAAATGACGCTCGTGTCTCTTTCAATTGTGCCCGTGGGGCTTGCACTCATTATCATGGTTATTCGTCGTGCAGAGGGCGAGCAACATAAAGTTAATAAGTTGTGGGAGAAAAAATCTGAGCATATGGGTGATCAGGTTGCAAATGTTATTACCTATAAATTGAATCAAGATGAACGCGCGTTTCTGAAAGTGCAAGAAGGGTATATGAATACGGCGGTTAGTGCGCAGGTTGCTCTCAACAAAAAGTGGCGCATGGCAGATATGCTGAATCCCGATGCGGTTGGCCGTTTTATGGTCATGGGCATGGGCGTGTATTTGGTTTCGCAGGGCACGATTACGCTCGGTACGATGTTTATGTTTATGGGACTCTTGAACGAAATTCTCACGCCACTTCGTATTTTAGGAGACAAGTTGCCACAGTACAGTCGTCGTGCAAAACAAATTCAGCGCTATATCGATTTAGTAAATGAAAAGGATTTTATCTTGGATCCAAAACGGCCAAAACTTTTGAATCCGAAAAAAGTGAAGGGAGAGATTGAGTTTCGTAATGTGAGTTTTCAGTATCCCAGTGCCAGTGCGACGAAGGAGCACATTGTTCCTGGTCACTCTTCCCCTTCGGCGCACATTGTTCCCTCTCCCGGCCACCCTTCCAGCCAATCGGTGGTTCCTGAAAGTAACTCTTCGAGAAACACCCTCAAAAACATTTCGTTCGTTATGCACGCGGGTGAACACGTTGCAATGATCGGTCGCTCAGGTGCGGGCAAGTCAACGATTATGGCTCTCATGACACGTTTGTACGACCCGACCAGTGGCGAGATTTTGCTCGATGGTGTGAATATTAAGGAGTTTAAACAGGCCGACTATCGCGCGCTGATTGGTACGGTGTTGCAAGAACATGCGCTGTATAGCGAAACGATTGAGCAGAATATTGCGTATGGCAGGCGAGCGGCAACGCGAGCCCAAATTAAAAAAGCTGCTCAAATCGCCGCAGCACATGAGTTTATAGATGTACTGCCAAAGAAGTACGATACCTTGGTAGGGGAGCGCGGTGTGCGTCTGTCTGGTGGTGAGCGCCAACGTCTTGCAATCGCGCGTGCCGTTTTGAAAAATCCAAAAATTGTTATTCTCGATGAGCCAACCAGTGCACTCGATAGTATGACCGAGGCGCAGGTTCAAAAGGGCCTTATTACGTTAAGTGAAGGTCGCACGACCTTGACCATCGCCCATCGTTTAGCCACGGTTCGCAGTGCCGACAAAATTCTCGTGCTCAAAGGCGGCGAGCTCATCGCACAGGGACCACACTCAGAACTGCTCAAAAACAACGACGATTACGCCCGTATGGTTGAGTTGCAGACCGGTGGATTTTTGGCTGACAGTGATGAGGGAACGAAGTGACCGAATCACTTTTGCACTCTGTATCCCAATCCCGTCCCGGTACGGAATCCCTAAAATCCGCCTATTTTGAGTAGTTCAATTCCGCGTAATTAGCTTATTTCGAGGAGTGCCATTCCCTGAAATTGACTTATTTCGAGGAATTTGGTATCATTTATCCATGAAAATTAAGAGAATATATGCTGATTTAACGCCATATATTAAGCCAAATAAGGCTTTAATAATTTTTGGACCGCGACAAGCTGGTAAAACAACCTTATTAGAAGATTATCTTAAAAGTACTCATTTTAAGTATAAATTAGACAGTGGTGATAATATTTCTACTGCTAATTTTTTTGCCTCTCAGGATTTTAATGGCATTATAGATTATTGTAGAGGTTATGAGTTAATTGTGATTGATGAAGCTCAGAAAATCCCAAATATTGGGCAGGCATTCAAGATAATGGTAGATCACGTTCCCGGTATAAGAATCATAGCTACCGGTTCTTCTTCATTTGAACTTGCCGGACAAGTTGGTGAACCTTTAACGGGAAGAAAAACTTCACTGACGCTTTTTCCTGTTTGGCAGGGAGAATTTGGGCAGATGTATAACGCATATGAATTAAAAGAAAAACTTCAAGATTTTTTGTTGTATGGAGGGTATCCAGAAGTTGTTACCGCTGAATCGAGAGATGAAAAAATACTCCATTTAGAAGAGCTGATGAACTCATATTTATTGAAAGATATTTTAGAACTTGAACAAGTAAAAAGTCCAAAGTTGCTTGTTGATTTATTAAGGTTGCTTGCTTTTCAGATTGGGAGTGAAGTCTCTTTTCAGGAACTTGGTCGCCAATTGGGGATTGACGCAAAAACCGTTGCGCGATATATAGATCTTTTTGAAAAAACTTTTGTTGTCTATAACTTACGAGGTTTTAGTAGGAATCTTCGTAAAGAAATTACTAAAAAAGGCAAATATTATTTTTACGATTTAGGTTTGCGCAATGCGGTTATCTCAAATTTTAATGAATTGAGCGCTCGTAATGATGTTGGTGCTCTGTGGGAAAATTTTCTTTTTATAGAGCGCCTTAAAAAACGAAGCTATGCTCCAATTTACGCTAATGATTATTTTTGGCGCACATGGGATCAAAAAGAGATCGACCTCATTGAAGAACGTGACGGAAAACTATTTGGCTATGAATTCAAATGGGGTGACAAAAAAATCAAGGCGCCAAAAGAGTGGCTAGAAGCATACCCTGAATCTTCGTTTGAAATTATTTCGAGAGAAAATTATTTGGAGTTTATTACGTGAATCAATAATCTTCAGATATTTTTTTGCTCGTAATCTCGCCTGCATAGTTTTTGTCCAACATTTCTGTTCGAATTAATTCGAGATAATCTCGGCGATCTTCTGGTTTCGCGTCTTCGGGCGAGGGAGGTAGATTTCCAACCGCATGCATGAGCTTTACCGTTGCGGCTGTCGTAGACATATCCCCAACATTTCTTAGTCCCGACGCATGTGCAGCGATGGCGTCTTCATCATGCAAATTCATCGTCGCCGAAACTCCTGATTCTGCGCAGCTTGATGACACAAAAATCGGGTATCCATTATTTGTATGCTTTTCTATGATAGGCACCATTGCACGCGGTACGGCTCCGCTGCCATATGTTTCAAGTACAATTCCTATAGTATCTCGAGATTCTACGATTTTATCTAAGATAGCCTCGGTCATTCCGGGCTGTTGTTTAAGAGCGGCAACGTATCTACTGAATTCGGGAGTAAATACTAATTCATGTTTTCTTTTTCCTTCTCTTAAGCGTGCACCAGGTCGTAATTCAATGTTTTTTCCTGGAACCGTGCTTCCGGTGAAGTACCCGAGTGGGCCCGTTACTCGTGATTCAAAAACCGCGAGGCGGCTATCGTTTCTTTTCGTTACTCGCGTTCCTCGATATATTTCTCCGTTTGCATAAGCCACAACTTCGCCCAGGTTTCCATGTGCTGCAATTTCCATAGATCCCGTTAAATTTGGCATTCCATCGCTTCCGGGAAATCCAAGAATCGGAATTTGCGATGCGGTGAAAACGACAGGCATTGCAAGATTTCTTAGTGCGAATGCGGTCCCGCTGGCAGAGTATTCGAGGGTATGTGTTCCATGTCCAATGACGACTCCTTCAATTTTGTCGTAAATTGTTTTGATAGTGGCTGCAATCGCACTCCAGAGTTCTGGTCTTACTTCTTTGGAGTCAATTGAGGCAAGTTTTAGTGCGAGGATTCTGTAGCGTGCTTTTATGCTTGCGAGATAGTCGCATGCATCAAGTGTTTTTGGAATATCAAGAGCTCCGTCAAAACTAAGTGCTCCGTTGGTTGCGGTTGATGGTACCATCATGAGTGTTCCTCCGGTATGAATGTAGGCAATTGGAGGGCGAGTGCCGCCCGATAAATCACCGAGGCTATCAAAATTTACTTCTGGAACAAATGATCCAAAAAGTCTCACATCGATTCCTCGCCTATCCACTTCTGCTAAAAATTGACGTTGATTTTCTGTGTATACGCTCGTGGATGATATTTCTGGTTGGCTGTTGAGTGATTGAGTCATATAAATAACATTTTTGATAAGATGTGAGAGTAGAATGCTTTGGGCATTATGGCAACTCTCGGTATTGATGTTCTCGACTATTAACCTGTTATTTGCTATACTAAATCTGCCCACAGAGTATGGGCAAATAGTAATAATTGCGCTAATGCGCACCTCTCTATGCTTAACAACGTCTTTAAAAAATTAGGATTGGATGACAAAGAAATTGCGACGTACGTGCAGCTTTTAAAAGTAGGTCCGCAGCCCGCGAGTGTGATCGCGCGCCAGCTTCGAGTACCGAGGACTACCGCGCAGCATTTACTCTCGCAGCTCGAAAAACAGCAACTCGTTACAAAAGGCCTTTCGAAAAATACGCGTATCTATGCAGCAGTACACCCCGACTCACTCGCGAATTTAGTTGAAGTAAAGAAGCGTAGTTCCGTTGCGCGCTATGATCAAACAATTGAAGAGCTTAAAAAAGTCGCCCCGCAATTGCTCGGCTTGATGCACTCAACAAAAGCAATTCCCGGTGTTAAATTTTTCCAAGGCCGCGAAGGCGTGCGTTCGGTTTTGTTTGATACACTGACCTCAAAAACTCCTCTAAAAGATTATGCAAACATCGACGCCATGTTTGAACATGTGCAAGACATCAATGATGACTACGTGAAAGAGCGTGAAAAAACAGAAATTACCAAACGCAGTTTGCTGCTCGATACTCCTTTTGCGCGTCAGGTTTATAACAGCGGCAGCTACTCGCCGAAATCACACAAAGGCTACAAATGGATCAACCGCGAGCTCTACCCCTTTGCCCTCGAAATGAACATCTATGACAATCGTGTTTCGTATATTACCTACGTGAAAAATGACTTTGTGGGCGTCATTATCGAAAACGAACACATTTATAAAATGCACGACTCGATGTGGAATCTTATTTGGGATTTGTTGCCGGCAGTCTGAGCATGTTAAAATGGCATATCATGCAAAAACCTGGCTACATGAAAGTTGGCCCGATGGGTGACGATGTAAAAGATGGGCGTATGTCCGTGGCCGATTTAGTACGTGCTTATAAATCCCTTGGAGAAGGGGCAAACCCTCTTTTTGAAGTAAAGAAAGTTATTGATCAACAATTATCCGAAATTGAGGGTCCAACGACATACCCCATTGTGAGAATTGCCAGCGCAGTACGTGGCCCCGCACTGTGGTTGCTTGCGGGTGTTCATGGCGAAGAGCCGGCAGGCCCTAATGCAATTGCACAAAAACTGGTTGTATTGAACGACCTTGCGTGGAATAACATTCCTGTCGTCGTTTATCCGCTGTTAAATCCCGCTGGTTATGCACATGATTGGCGCTATTTTGATGCCCGTCGTGGTTCTGGTACCACCGTTGCCGATCCCGATCACGTATTGCCGGTAGATAAAAGAGGAGTGAAGACGTTTGCCAATGAGCCGGCCTCTCGTTATGCAGAAGCCATAATCGGCGATATGTTAGATCTCTGCCACTCGTATCCACCTCGACTTGTTTTTGATCTGCATGAAGATGAAGACTTAGGCCCCGAAGATCATCCCGACAAAAATCCCTATATCTATGTACATGGTGAACATGCATGGCATTCACCAATTTCGAGAGAGGTATGTGAAATATTAAAAAGAGAGGGCGCTATTCTACGTCACGAAGGTAAAACCCGTTTTGGTGAAGAGATTCGTGACGGCGTAGTTCATGGCGGTCACGATCGCTCAGTCGATGACTTTTTGACACGGGCCGAAATTATTCACACTGATGAATCAGGGCATCGTAAACGAGTGCGCGGTCCAAACGCCGAACTTGCGGTTGTTGTCGAGACGCGCATCGACGCAATTCCTCTAGAAAATCGAGTTCACTGTCATGCGAGTATTCTAGAAAACCTAAAAAATTTGTTTACCACCTGAAGTCATCTTTTAAGATACATAATACATAACAATTGTTTCGTAAATGCATGTCATTTTTGTTGTCTGAAATTTTGAATCCCCGTATAGAAAGAGGGTAGTTTATTTCTTAATTTTTACTCTTCATGCTTCCATCAATTGCAGGAGTGCAGGGCGCTCAATCTGGTTCGTCTCCGGTTTTGGCTCCTCCATCGGTAAATGGCACGGGGCATACCCCGTTTGAGGCTCATGTAGGCGCAGTTGGTAGTCATTATGCCTCGACAATTCGTGCGCATAATAAAGATTATAGCTACTTAAAAGTGGGGCAAGATCACCTTCTTGAGCTGAGTTATTTAGAGCTTGAAGAACGAAATTTGGCCATGAAAGAGCGAAGGCTTTCTGGTGCTACAAGCGACGAGGTTCGCGGTGAATTAATGAAATATTTGCATGAAGAAAAAGGAGTTAAGGCGGCAACGGTTTTCTTTAGTGATTTAGAAGGCAAACTACACGCACTCGACTACGATAAAAAGTTTTTATTAGGATCAGAAGACAACCTTACCTTTGACGGTTCTTCAATCCGCGGATTTTCTGCACAAAAAGAGTCTGACCTGCGCCTGAAAATTGATTGGACCTCATTCCGTTGGGCTCCGGCTGATTTATTCGGTCCCGGAAAAGTTCTGATTTTCGCAAACATAAGCGATAAAGATGGCTCTCCCTATTCGGCAGATTTTCGTGGACAATTAATGCTCCTCACGCAAGAACTTCGCAAAAAACAGGGGATTATTGTTAACATTGCACCTGAAATTGAAGGCTTTTTATTTAAAGGATTCAAGGCAGAACAGTCATTCGATGAAAAAACAGGATTTGAGTTAGTAACTTCGAGTGGATACTACAGCTCTCTGCCACAAGATGTGCTTCGAATCTTCATTGATAAATTTGCCGAAGTTCAGCGCGCTCTCGGATTCGAAAATGAAAAAGATCATCCCGAGGTTGCACCGGCACAGTTCGAGTTGAACTTCCGTTATTCAGCTGCGCTTGATACCGCCGACCAAGTCCTTTTGTATAAATTGCTTGCTCGTCAGGTTGCCAGCACCATGGGCTATACCGCTTGTTTCTTACCAAAACCAGTTGCAGGTATTAACGGTACTGGTATGCACACCAATATGTCTCTCGCACAGATTCAGCCTGACGGTTCTTCGAAAAACATGTTCTACGATGTGAACGGCAAGTACAAACTTTCAGAAATGGCACATCGTTTTCTGACCGGTATTTTGTACTACGGCCAAGATTTATGTTTGGCAATTAACGCGAGCGTAAATGCGTACCGCCGTCTAGACCCTGCATTCGAGGCGCCAAATGAAATTAAATGTTCATCGACCGATCGTGGCTCTATGATTCGTATTCCGATTGGTAACGAGAAAAGCTCACGTATAGAGGTTCGCACGGTTGCGCCCGATGCAAATCCATATTTAGTTTTCTACACCTTATTAAAAGCAGGTCTTGCCGCAGTCGATGCCTCAGCTGAAGATTATAAGAGAATGGAAAACGCGGTCTACGACTCTCCAATCCAAAAACTTCCTGGTGAAATTTACACTGCGATGGAAAACTTTTCAGCGAGCATTTTTATGAAACACGTCATGGGAGAAGGCAATCACGAAAAATATGTAGCGCTTAAACGTATGGCGGCAGACCGTTCGCCACGCTCCCTTGGAACAAAATTAAAGACTGGCGAAGTGCGATTTCACCACGAAATAACCAATCAGCTGCTCTGGACTGAATATTAAAAAGATAAGGTATACTGAGGGGGTATTAATACTGCCCCCTCATTTTTATGTCACTAGAAACACAGCTCGCACGTGCAGAAGAAATAATGAAGGAAAGGGGACTAAAGATTACTAATCAACGTATGTTGGTCATTGAGGCTCTTTTTAAGCACCCACATGCCCACAGTGTGTACAAGTTGCTCGAGTGCGATGACGAATTAAAAGATTTGAATCCAGTGACGTTGTATCGAATTCTCGAAGTGCTTGTTCGTGTGGGTATTGCGCATCGCGTATCGGGGAATGAATTTCGAGCCTGTGATTTATCTGAAGAAAAAGATGACGCGAATAAGTGCCATCTCCTTTTTATTTGCGATGAGTGTGGTGCTGTTGAAGAGGGGAAAGATGATCACCTACTTGAATACGAAATGGCAAAGAAACAAGGATTTACCGTTTTTTCGCATGTGAATGAGCTTCATGGGGTGTGCAAAAAGTGTCAGTACACAAAATAAAGCTTATCCATTCCAAATAGCAAACATACTTGCCAGTGCACTTAATAGTCCGATTATGACAAAAAGCTCGGTAGATCGGTTCGAAATTTTCTTTTTTTGAGTATTCTGAGGCTTATTTGCTTCGATTTCTTCAGGATTTTTTTGAATAACAAAAAGACTGTGAAAAATAGATAGTGAGGTTAACACAATGAACCATGCATCGAGTATTGATTCCCTCAGTGTAACTCTTTCAATAACATCTTTTACGTAATCGTAGTTTATAAGAGTTGCATAGCTGAGTGTTATGGTAGTCCATATTACTATGCCGCTCACGAATAATTTCTTATTTTTTTGAGAGCGGATTTTGGGTATCCAAGTAAATGTGAAAAACGTTAAGGCAATGGTTGTTGCTCTAAAATAGTTTGCGCTTCCTGATACAAAATCCAAAGGATTTCCCCCTATAAATAAAAATACTACGAGCGCATTTAGCATGGGTATAAAGGTTAGTTCGATAGCATCTCGAAGTTTAGTCGGAAAACGAGAATACCCTATGCCAATAAAAAAGATTAACCACAATGGAGCATACACATAGGTTGAGAGTCCAATACTGCCTCTTACTGTTTGCGACCAGTCTGATGAGTGTGAAATCCACCAAAGCGAAATTGGCAGGCTTATGCAAATGCTGAGAATATAGATTCCTTTCAGAATTGAGTGGATTTTTTGCTTCATACCGCTACATACTGCAGTATTACCGCAAATAAAATCAATCTATTCTTTTTCTCATTCGCTCTAAAAGAGAAAAGACACTTTTATAATCTCGAAAAAAGTGCTATCATAACTAGATACAAAAAAATAAAAACAAAAAGAAACATGAGTGATTTTTCAAATACACTTCTCGATGAAGCAGAACGCCTAAAAACAGATGGTCGTCATGAAGATGCGATCAAAGTTTGCGAGCGCATGATTATGAGCGATCTCGACTGTGTCGCTGGATTTGAAGAGCTCGGTGACAACTATCTTTCACTTCGCCAGTACGACAAAGCACTCAAGGCACTTGAATACGCGGTGAAGCTCGATGCCCATTCTGCAAATGCAAATTATCTTTTAGGATTTGCCTACTCTGCGGTTGGTCGTTGGAACGATTCTGTTCGACTGCTTGAACATGCCGATGAATTACAACCAAATCATCCAGAAATTTTGCGCTGTCTTGGTTGGTCAATTTTTCACTTTGGCCAAAAAAAGAAAGGAGTGATTGTGTTAGAGCGTTCGCTTAATTTAGCAGGAACCGATCCGCTCGTCATGTGTGACCTCGGAGTTTGCTACCTAAACGAAAAAAACTTCGCTCGCGCAATTCAATTATTTGAAAAAGTTTTGGCGGTAGAACCAGAAAATGATAAAGCTCGTGAATGCCTTAAAGCTTGTCAGTTTTTTGAGAAGGAGTACGGGAAGTTGAAGAGGAAATAGGAGTGATTTGACCATTGGTAGTTCTTGCCATATCGCATTTTTGATGTACAATGGCCTTCCTGGCTCTTTTATAATTTGCGATCGACCCGACCTTGCGTCGGGTAGGAAAGTCCGAGCTGCATACAAGAAGAAAAGTTGCTAACGGCAACCGCTTCCCACGTAAAAGTGGGGTAGGGAAAGTGCCACAGAGACTATATATCCCTTTGTGCGCAAGCACTTGGGGTGAAAATGAAAAGCGTAGTGTGAGTTCGTACGGTACTGCGAAAGCAGTATGTCACGAGAGCACTTCGGGCTGCATGGTGACATGCAGAACTGGTAAACCCTTTTCGCAGCAAGGCAGGATGGGAGTTGTCGAGCCACCGTTCTTGTACGGTCGACACTGCCTGCCGCATGAGTCCATCAGCAATGGTGGGCCTAGAGAGATGATCGCTACGACACGCGCAAGCGTGCCCATACAAAACTCGGCTTATAGTTATAAAAGACCAGGTATACTACTTACATGAAGCGTTCAGAATTATTTCTCGGTGTGCTGCGGGTGCCGCTCGACTACTGTATGGCAGTGGGGGCTTTGGCGACAGCTTATTTTTTACGTGCACAGTTGAATTTGCCAGCATATTTAAAAGAGATTGATCCACTCAGTTTTCCCTCATTCAATGCATATGTTCAGTTAGCGCTTATTGGCGGTGTCATTTTTATTGCGGTGTTAATGCTGATGGGAAGTTATTCGATGAAGCGTCCTCGTTCTTTTAGCGCCGAAATAAAAAATGTGTTGCTCTCGTCAGTCGTGTGGTTGATGGTTGTTATTAGTTACTACTTCTTTATTCGTGATTTTCCGTTCTCACGTTTGGTGCTTATGTTAGCGGTGTTATTTATGTTTGTCTTTGTCTCGGCGGGACGTACTGTTTTACGAGTACTGCGTCGAATCCTTTTAAAATTTGGAATCGGAAAGAGAAGAATTATTATTGTTGGTTTGAATTCGAGCGCAAAAAAGTTAGAGGATTTTGTGCATGGAACACGTGCATTTGCTCTTGTTTCAACAGTTTCTTCATTTGAAGAACTTCAAGAGAAATTTTCCGGTGTCGATTTGTACGATGAAATTTTTCACTCGCACTCCGATAAAGAAGAGGCGAAGCAACTCATCGATTACTGTCGCGAACACCACCTTGAATATCACTTTGTGCCCGATGTAATTGAACTACACCGCAGCGGTTTTAGTATGATTACGGTTGGTGGTGTGCCACTTATATCGCTTAATCCAACGCCGCTCGAAGGCTGGAGAAAAGTATTAAAGAGGGTGTTTGATTTTATATTTTCATTAATCGGACTGATTATTTTGTCTCCGGTTTTTGCAGTTATCGCGATTCTTATTAAAATCGATTCGCGCGGTACCGTATTTTTCCGTTATCTCGATGATGGCAAAAAAGCGATGCGTGTTGGTGAACGTGGTCGACTTTTTTGTTGCCTCAAATTCCGCACGATGAAGAGCAATACGCATAATCTTCGCTACACTGAATTGGCCGATAAAAATATTAGAAAGGGTTCTCCACTGGTTAAAATTCAGAGTGATCCGCGCGTGACTCGATTTGGAAAATTCTTGCGCCGCTACTCAATTGATGAACTGCCATCACTTTGGAATGTCTTGGTCGGCGAAATGAGTCTCGTTGGTCCGCGCCCTCATTTACCTGAAGAAGTAGCCGCGTACAAGAGCTATCACAAGTTTGTATTGACTCTTAAGCCAGGCATCACCGGCCTTGCGCAAATTAACGGTCGCTCTGACTTAGATTTTGAACAAGAAGTTTCGCTCGATACTTTTTATATCGAAAATTGGTCTCTGTGGCTCGATATCAAAATCCTCTTAAAAACGGTGCTCGTTGTTTTAAAGCCCTTTAGGGAATAGGTGGGTTTTGAGGTCCTTACGTTCCCACAACATTTTGCGTACGTCCCATAAAAAATTCCACGCAGGATTTTTGGTTACTTCGTAAAGATTTATCTGTGACGAGTCGTTTAATGTCATAACGAGTGCAAGTGCTTCGTCGGTATTGAGAGTGGTTCGTTGTAGTTGGAGTTCGATTAAATGTGCCTCTTGGTGCTGCGGTGCGTGGGTAAAAATATGGAGTATGTCAGCAATCGTATTGGTTGGGCGAACTTCGATAGAAGCGCTCATGTCGTGGTGCCCGGTATTGTCGTCGGTCTCGATAGGCGGCGCTGGCATAGAAATACGAGGAGTTGAGTCACCAGAAAGAACTTCCATTGCTTGCCGGTTAAATGCCTGAAGTGGTTTTGTAACGGGGCCACCATGTGAGTGTGTCATTTCATCGGTGGGTTTCAATCCATCTTTTGTGCGTTGATACAAATCAAATAAAACAGGAGAGAGTAGCGCTACATGTGTTTTGAGAAGATTGCTAAATACCCCAGGAGTTCGTTCGCTTTTCTTATTATCAGCCGCAATTCGGGCTAATGGTTCACAGGTTGATCCCGCCGCAGAGAGTGCTACGAGTAGCAAGGGCAACATTAGGTCGCTTTCAAAAAGTCGGCTCTCTGTAAATTTACCTACAAACACACGAAGCACTGCAGCTTCGTTTATTTCGCGATTCATTGCCGCTAATCCAGTCATTATTTCAATAATTTTTTGGTGCAATTCTGCAGCAGCCGTGACGTCATTCCCATTTATATGGCCACGCGCCACAACTTTCATTGCCGATTTTGTTCGTGGGGCGTCTGGTGGATTTTTCGGAATCTCGCTCATAGTCGTGAGTATGCGCCATAAGTACAAGTTCTGTCTAGTCCCTTTGATGCTTATTTTGCGGTATTCTTCGTTTCACTTATGTTTAAACTCATTACCTCAATTTTCGGAGACCCTAATCAGAAAGAAATCAACAAACTGCTACCTCTTGTTACAAAAATAAATCAGATAGAAGCGGATTATTCAAAAACATTATTAACTGACGAAGATTTTCCTAAAAAAACAGCGGAATTTAAAGAGAGGATTTTGAAAGGCGAGACTGTTGACGATCTATTGCCCGAGGCTTTTGCGCTCGTGAAAAGTGCGTGCCGACGATTGGTTGGTCGCAAATGGTTAGTGCGTGGTAACGAGACTGAGTGGAATATGATTCCGTTCGATGTGCAGCTCATTGGTGGAATGGTTATGCATCGTGGACGTATTGCCGAAATGAAAACGGGTGAGGGAAAAACGCTCGTGTGTACGATGCCAATTTATTTAAATGCACTTGCGGGACGAGGCGTGTTTTTGGTTACGGTAAACGATTATTTGGCACAACGTGACGCAGAATGGATGGGTGGTTTGTATCAATTTTTGGGTCTTTCAATTGGCGTAACATTGCATGGACAAACACATGTCGAAAAGAAAGCGGCATATGCGGCAGACATTACTTACGGAACGAACAATGAATTTGGATTTGATTATTTGCGCGACAACATGGCGACGCATCCTGATCATATTGTGCAGCGCGAGTTGTTTTATGCGATCGTCGATGAAGTTGATTCTATTTTGATCGATGAAGCACGAACTCCTCTTATTATTTCTTCTGCTGCCGAAGAGTCTACCGATAAATATTACAAATATTCTCGCTTGGTTCCACAGCTGTCTAACGAAGTTGATTATGTGATTGATGAAAAACAAAAGGCGGTAACCCTTACCGAAGGTGGTATTGAAAAGATGGAAAAACTGCTTGGAGTAGAGAATATTTATGCCGAAAGTGGATTTGAAGAGGTGCATCATCTTGAACAGGCGCTCAAAGCACACGCACTCTTTAAGATCGATGTCGATTATGTGGTGAAAGATGGAGAGGTGATTATCGTCGATGAATTTACTGGACGTATTATGCCGGGTCGCCGCTTCTCAGATGGCTTACACCAGGCATTAGAGGCAAAAGAAGGTGTTGAGGTAAATCGCGAAAGCAAGACGCTCGCGACAGTCTCTTTCCAAAATTATTTCCGCTTATTTAAAAAGTTGGCGGGTATGGCTGGTACTGCTATTACCGAGGCCGAGGAGTTTTCGAAAATTTACAAACTCGATACAATTGTAATTCCTCCCAATAGGGTGGTTTCTCGTATTGATTCTACCGATGCAATTTATAAAACAGTGAACGGCAAATACATGGCGGCGGTAGCAAAAGTGAAAGAGCTTCACGCCAAAGGTCAGCCCGTGTTGATTGGTACGGTGTCGATTGAAAAATCAGAAATATTGAGCCGCTTGTTTACACAAGAAGGGATTCCTCACACCGTTTTAAATGCAAAATTCCATGAGAAAGAAGCCGAAATTGTGGCTCATGCAGGCCAGAAAGGGGCAGTGACGATTGCTACGAATATGGCGGGTCGTGGTACCGATATTAAGTTGGGCGAAGGTGTCGCAGACATTGGCGGATTATTTATTCTTGGTACTGAGCGACATGAATCACGTCGCATAGATAATCAGCTGCGTGGCCGATCCGGTCGTCAGGGCGATGCCGGTGCGAGTCAGTTTTTAGTCTCGCTTGACGATGAGTTAATGAGGCTTTTTGGTGGTGAACGAATTCAAAAAATTATGACGCTTCTCAACGTTCCCGAAGATATGCCCATTGAGAATGGCATGATTACTTCGTCGATTGAAAGTGCACAGAAAAAAGTTGAAGCGCGAAACTTTGAAATTCGAAAACATCTTGTTGAATACGACGATGTCATGAACAAGCAGCGTGAAATTATTTACGCTCGTCGCCGAAAAATGCTTAATTCGAACGACATTAAAAATGATATTTTGGTTTTATTTGAACAAGAGGCAGAACGCCTTGTATTAGCCAATACTGGCGCGTCTGATAAGTCTGAGTGGAGTTATGCAAATTTGGCCGAAGTACTTCGTGCAATTGGGCGTAGTGACGACAAGGGATTGCCACTCGACTCGCTTACACAGTTTGATTTACAAGAAGATTTGATCGACTTTGTAAAACATTGGATGTGGGATCAATATTTGCTTCGAGAAAAAATGTTGCCAGATTTTGTCACCGAAACAGTCTCCACCGACGGTGCTTCTGCGCCGAGCGGTTCACCAACAATGCGTTCAATTGAGCGTGGCGTGTATCTTCGAGCACTCGACTTTTTATGGATGGAGCACATCGATCACATGGCTCGACTTCGTGAAGGTGTATCGTTCCGTGGGTACGGTCAGCATGATCCTCTTATTGAGTACAAAAAAGAGGGCTTCGACTTGTTTGTAAAACTTCTCGATAATATTCGTTCGAACACCGTTCGTATGCTTTTGGGCATGGAGGTTGATCAACAGGCTGCACAGCATATGTTGGCGCAGGCTCCTGAGCCAGATGAGAGTGAACTCAAAACGAATGCCGATCAAATTGAGGGCAACCTTAGTGGATCGAAGCCTGAAGAATCCAATACTCCACAGACGATCAAGTTGGCAGGCCGTGACAGCGAAGGCGAAAAAATAGGTCGTAATGACCCGTGCCACTGTGGGTCAGGCAAGAAGTTCAAGAAGTGTCATGGGGTGGAATAACGATTGACGTATTCTTGTAAATATGGATAATTGCCCTCTATGGGTATAACATCATATTTAGAAACTCGCGCGGCTCATAATAAACTTAATGACTTTGTACTAAACAGCGGCGCACACCAAAAAGCAGTTTGGGCGTTAGAGGATCGAACTGGAACTGAAAATAAAGTTGTTCCACCTTCAGCTCGTGAATGCGCCGATGCACTTGTATCAAATTTAACTCGTGAGCAAATTTGGGCAGTATTACGCGGGACTTCGAGTGCAAATTCGAACCCGATGATTCGTTTGGTTCCACCAGCTCAAAATGGTTCTACGGGGTGGGTGGTATTGATATGTAATGCAAATCCGCATGTGAATATGCACGGTGCATTTCAAGTCCCATTTTATACACTTGTTGATATTGGAATTTCTGATTTGTTGGATCATGGGGTAACTCCTATCTCTCCAGACTCTTATAAAGAAGTAATTATGCGATCTCAAAAAAGGTATGATGGATTTGGTCAAATAGATCGCCAGGGTTTCGTATTGTTAAATGACGGAACTGATAAAGGAGTCGATGCAGAATATCCTTTTATTGATTCTCGTTTGTATGGCCATGGCTTGTATGGTCGTCCTCACATTGTTCAAGGTGCAAAAAACTTAGGTTATTTCACTGTAGGAATGCGAAGCCAAGTTGGGGTAGTTATTCCTAGCTAACCAAACGTCTTCTCTTTCAACTTGCATACCGCAAATCGTACGTACTTGCCTGAGCCCATCTCTACCTCGACGCCAAGGCATTTGGTACGTTTGAAAACGTAGCGAAGATCGACGTCTTTTTTGAGCTTCAAAAAAATATAGATGCCAAGTGGTTCGGCGAGTTGGTCTTGCGTGAGGTGTTTTTGTTTGCGTTCAAACACATCGGCAAATTGGTCGTTCATTAAATATGTGTAAAGGCCTGCGCGTTCTTGTGCCCAGAATCGGTGCAGTTTTTTGACCGCCAATATTTCTTCATCGGTAGGAGTCGCGAGCGTGAGCGCGAGTGCATCTTTGTATCGTCCATTACCCGATGAAACGGTCGTATTGTAATTTTGGAGTGAGTGGTACAGCTCGGGATTTGCCGTAAAGAAAGCCCCAATTCGCTCGCCACAGAGTCCGTGTGTTTTTGAAAAACTTTCGAGGACGATCACGTTTTTGTATAACTTTTCATCGCTGAAAATAGGAGACATAAGTGCGTGCGCCGTTCGTCTGCGAAGCGTGCGAATGTAGGCACAGTCTAAGAAAACAATTGCTGCAGGATTCTCTTTATAAATTGCAGCTATAGTGTCTTGCAGTTGCTCCGGTGTCATAGCCGTTCCCGAAGGATTCCCAACCGGAGTTATGCACCATACATCAAGATACTTGTTCAAATCTTCCCCGGCGGGGAAAGCGCCATAAAAAGTTTCAATGTCATCAGCGCTCAGGTGTAATCGATTCGTGGGGTCAGTGCTAATTGAATAGCTCTCACCAAGTTCTCCCTCTTGCGTATGGATTTTGATGACGGCAAGCCAAGTCGGAAAGCTGTTGTCGGGGCTCATAAATCGTACGCGGCGTTTCGATTTGTGCGCCATGTGCACAAAGGTTGCAGCAAAATCGTCGAGCGCACGCATGCCACCGTTTACAATCGTTATATTATTGGTAAGTAAGTCGCGAAGTTCGTGTCCACCGTCTGAACTCGAAAATCCATAAAAACGATCAAGGTATTCAATTAACGCACTTCGTGCTTCAATACATCCTCGAGAAGTTAAATCATAGCCGCTGCCATATTTCATAAGCAAATTCATATGCTCCACCGAACTACGTGCAATCACTCCTAAAACAACATTTTCAATATCGTCGGGTAAGTCAACATCGCCATACGACATCATATGTATATCATTGTTTTGAAGTTCCAAAATTCCCATAATTTCTCTTATCACAGCCCCACACATAGCGGTGTGACGAATCTTCATGCCCAGAAATTGCTTCGCAATTTCTGTATCTCCAAAAACTAAATCTACTAAATATTCAAACGTCACTTGAGTGGAATCATCTTTATGAACAGATTGTACAGCCTTCTCTATCTCTTTCTCGTGCTCTTTCAAAATTCTTGCCGCATGCAAATTAACATCAGGGTTATCTGCTATTCGTTTCCCTTTTTTAAGTTTGCCGATTATTTTGCTTCTGTTTTTTACAAACAGGGGATTGAAGATCTTGAATAACGTTGTAAGCATAGGTGTACGAGGATTATACTACAGCCATGTTTGGCATCGCTACTCAAGTATCTTCTCTCACCAAACCACAACCACTGCATGTTTCAAAGGGTGAAGGCACCGAACTTGCAACTTTTGGCGCAGGCTGTTTTTGGGGAGTTGAAGAGACGTTTCGCCTTGTGCCAGGGGTAGTTCGTACGCAAGTCGGATACGCAGGTGGAGAAATTCCCGACCCCACATACGAACAAGTCTGTAACGGAGACACAGGACACACAGAAGCAATCCAAATTGAGTTTGACCCCAAAGAGGTGAGTTTTACTCAACTGCTCGACATTTTTTGGGCAAACCATAATCCGACAACTCGAGATCAACAGGGGCCAGACATTGGTTCACAATACCGCTCGGCAATTTTTTATCACAACCCTGAACAAAAAGAGACTGCTGAACTTTCGAAGGCACGATTGCAAGAATCTGGAGTGTGGGGTTCTCGCCCGATAGTCACACTCATTGAGCAGTACACAACTTTTTTCCCTGCAGAGGGGTATCACCAGCGATACTTTGAAAAACGCGGCGGTGGAACATGTCATTTTTGAGGCTGTAACCGCTCATGAACTCAATCGTGGGGAATGGTCCAGCCGAGTTACGTGATTGGAACAGAGGAGCGAAGCCCCCTCTCCACATGTGTCGAGGGGACGCCCCGCTTTGCGGGACTCTTCTTCCTTAATACTGTTCCAATCAGCAACATCGGCTTTGCCCATTCCCCACTGTTCACAGTTCTTGTGCAGTTTTTGAATTGATAAAAAAGAGTATGAAGGGAAGTTGGGAACGGATGTATTTTGTCGACCAGTCTAGCCTACTGGTGGGCGGGATCATGTCGTAGCGACAGCGAAGATGACCCCGCTACCGCGGGGTCAATCCCGCACACGTGGTGAGGCCGTACATGCTAGGCCTCACCACACTGTAGGCTATGGTCGCAAAATACTCCGACCCAACACGCCCTTCATACACAACTAACTCCGTAATTCAAAAAACTGCTTAAGTTTATGAGCGGTTGCCACTTTTAGCTAAACATGAGTGTAAATGAATACATTCCCATTGAGCAGGTGCCATCAATTTTTGCGCCTTTTTCTTGAGCCGGAATTGAGAACGATTTCGTTCCAGTTCGTGATAATAATTCTTGAATGCCGAGTGCTGGAATGCTTACCGCTGCACTACAATCGTAGGTGCCTTTCGTTTCAACATCGAGTCTCGTCGGTATTCCTGCTTGTGCGTTGACGATACGAGGAGAATATCCACCGCGTGCAAGAATATGAATTACTTGTATTCCATTTTCTTGTGTGACCGTTGCCCCTGTATCAGCTGGTTTTGATTGTGTTGGTCCACTCCAAGTCAGTACGCCAACGAGTATTGCGGTGCCTAAAAATGTAGTTATTCCTATGAGTATTTTCTGATTCATATAAGCCAGTATATTAAAAAGTGAAGAGTGGCGCAATGATGCCAAGAGCAGCGAGGCCGCCAAGGAGTGCTATAATTCCTAATCCAATTACGACAACACCAGATGTTTTATAAAAATATGGCGCGTACGTAGATTGGCTAAATTTGAGCGAACCAAATGAAATGAGTGCGAGTGTTGGCAGCGTACCGAGTGCAAACATCAACATAATGAGTGCGCCGTTGCCGAATGAACCACTTGAGAGTGCGGCGATTTGCATTGATTGGGTAAAACCACATGGTAAAAAGAACGTACCAATACCGGTGATAAATGGTGCAAAAAGTCCTCGTTCTATTTTTGTGAATTTATCAAAAACGCCGCGAGGGAGTGAGAGCTGTAGCCGTCTGCCAAACTTCCAAATCCCCAATAAATTAATTCCTAATATTACCATGACGAAGGCAACTATGAGGCCGAGAATTGCGTGAACGGTTGGATTTATTGTGATCACACTTGAGAGGGCGCCAAGTACGCCACCGAGTACTCCGAATCCAATAAGTCGACCTGCATGAAAAAATACAAATGGTTTTGCCCCCGTTTTATTTTGCGCTGCTTGTGCAGAAAGTGAGAGAACAAGCCCTCCCACAACGGCTAAACATGTTGAGAATGAGGCTACCACGCCAATGAGCAGGGGAGTGAATGGCGTCAATTCGCCGTCTAATCCAAAGTTAACAAATCCTGTTTTTTGTAGTGCAAAGAAGAGCGCGAGCAGTAGGAATCCAAGTGGCACTGCGATAGCAAGCGCCTTCGTGTTTTTTTCTTCGGTCATTTTTTCGGTCGAAATTTCGTACTTATTTGCTTCAAGTAGTTTTCCTAATTCTTGCGCGAGCGAGTGTGGTGAAACTTCGTGATCGGTTTCAATTTGTACCGTCTCTTTTTTAAGATCGACGCAGACATTTTTTATACCAGCATGTTCGCCGACAATGTCTTCAATGAGGATTTTGCATGCAGAGCAGTGAGTGCCTTTAACGTAGAGTGTGTGGGTTTTCATAATTTGAGAAGTTTAAGTCGTAGAGAGTTAGAGACAACGCCCAGTGAGTAGAATACACTGGTAGCAATCGGAATTCCGATAACATTGAAGGCAAATGCCCAGAACAAATTTTGCTTTACGGTGCGAAGTGTTTGCTTCGAAAGTTTTATTACCTGTGTGATTTTCTGAATGTCACCGTGTAGTAGAGTAACATCTGTCGTTTCAATTGCAACATTTTACGATTCGGATTACAATTCACCCTATAGTTATTGACGAATTAAGGTAATAGTGTATATTATATCTCCTGCCCTGTATTCTTAACTATGAAAAAACTTCTCGCTTCTCTTTTACTCTTATTCACTTTCCCACTAGAAGTAAATGCAATCGTAGGCTATTCGCCTGTAGTCCTGTATGGATTCACAAATGATCGTGCAATGTGGGAACCAGATACTATCGATGCTAATGATACAGATTTGGTAAGTGACGTTTCGTGGTTCTATAAAGAGCCTCTTACTGGGTTGACATTGCCACACGAAATTGATATTGGGTCTCAATCTAAGTTCAATCAAATTATTTTTTCTGTCGGTAATTCACCACTTGATGGGCTCCCTCATTTAACTTTTGCTACGCTTCGTTTTTCGTACCCTCGACTTACTCCATTAAATAATTATGAATATGTTCCTCTCGAAGTTAAGGATTTAGACGGAGGATTTTCTCGTTCTAATCGCACATATCGTTATAGTTTCGCTACTCCAGGTGATTGGTTGTCGATGAGTCCGCATGTGCAAGTTCCGAGCACATACTTTGTTAAAGTAGAGTGTTTGAAAAATTGTGCATCTCAAGATCTTGCGAATAATGCATTTCAAATAAACGAAGTTAACATTCGCGTCGACTCAATAATTAGACCACTTGGGGGTGGTATTTGTACACTTCAACCATTTAGGCCCGAGTGTGTGAATATGAGGATTTAAGCAGAATTTTGTTTATAACGGCAACAATTACAAAGACAACTAAATTATATATCGACACCAGAGCGAGTCCAAAAGGCCGCTCCCAGCCGACAGCAGAATAGATATTGTACGATTGAAGTGCGTAGGTAATGATCACGAATGATAGGGGAATAATAAGGCTTTCCTTATAGCTCTTCTTATCGCGAGTGATATGTATCGCACTCAAGAATATCAGAAGGATTAGTGGTGAAATAATATAAAACACCTGAGTTACTTCAGATGCCCTTTCGTATGGAGTTTGGTAATAGTCGTAAGATTCACTAAACCCATCAGCGAATTGTGTTCGTTCTGTTGTATAACGAAGTTGCTCTTGGTGAGTTTGAAAGTAATTTTGATGCAGTTTAGTGAGTGAGTCGCTCACCGTAAAGAGTATTGCAGTAACAACAGCGAGTAGAATGATTTTTGATGAGAGTGAAGTGAATTTCATATATTGGTAGCGTTTAGCATAGTAGTGGCGCACTCATTGATGAGTACATTTGCTGCGGTAGATTCTACGATATTTGTTATCTCTTGAAGCTGCTTGATTGTCTCAATCAAGGCGGGGCCTGGCATAGTATAGGTATGTTCTCGAACCTTGGTGCATGCGGTTTTAATGGCGTGGATCTGATTTTCGGGGAGTTTGAGGGAGTGCTGAATCTCATGCTCAATAAAATCGAGTTCGCGATTAATTTGAGCAACAGCATTAGTAATTGAGTGATGTAGTTCAGCAAGTTTTATCCACACAGGAGTGCCCGCAAGCAGAGGTGCCGAGGCCGACAAAATAAGAGGGATTTTTACGTTTATCATAAATTGCGCCCTTTCTTTTTTCATCGCGTATGACTCCTTAATATTATCGAGAACATCGGCAATTTTGATCGCCCATGCTTCTTTATTTTTTGCCTCAACGAGACCAACGATCATCAACATCCAGCGAAGGTCTTTGTTCAAAATTTCTTTGTCGTGCGAACAGAGTTTTACAAGTTCGATCACCTCGTCGCTGAAACCCAGAGTTGATAACTCTTCTGCGGTGGTGTCGCTATCTTCAATAATATCGTGTAGAAGCCCCGCCAGGCACGTTACGTCATCTTGGCCATTCTCGCGCAAGAGAGTTTCTACCCGCTCTGAGTGGCGATACAGTAGCGTATTCGGCAAACCTTTGCGTGTGCCGCTAATGCGTGTTTGTAGAAGTTCGTTGGCAAGAGGAGAGAGTGGGTGCATAGCGAGTTTGATTGTTTCAACGATACCAGAGCAAATCTACCGTAGCATAATTCATAATTATTTCAGGTTTTTTTCATAATTCTTGCCAAATATTTCTTGTGCAGTACCATGGTGGGTACTATGAATAATAATATTTTTGAAAAAATCAAGAAGGTAAATGAATATGGCTCTGAATACTGGAGTGCGCGAGAGTTATATAAAATACTTGGATATACGGAATTTAGTAAGTTTCTCCCTGCAATTGAGCGTGCTCAAAAGGCATGCGCAAATAGTGGTGTAATTTCTGAATATCATTTTGCTCATGTGAGCGAAATGATAAAAATAGGTACAGGAACTGAAAAAGAGGCAATGAGAGCAATTAGTGATTATCACCTTTCTCGCTATGCCTGTTACCTCATAGCTCAGAATGGAGATCCTCGAAAACCAGAAATTGCATTTGCTCAAACCTATTTTGCACTCCAGACGCGTAAGCAAGAAATTCAAGATCAATTAACAGAAGATAGTAAACGCGTACTTTTGAGAGGAGAGATGAAAGAGCGAAACAAAAATCTTGCGAGAGCCGCTACTCAAGCCGGAGTTGTCGATCACGGTAATTTTCAAGACTTTGGATATATGGGGTTATATGCAGGTATGAGGCAGAAAGAAATTCATAAGAAGAAGAAGCTTAAAAAATCACAGTCCATTTTAGATCACATGGGTAGTGAAGAGCTTGCTGCTAATCTTTTTCGTGCAACCCAGGCTGAGGCAAAATTGAAACGTGAAAATATTTTTGGACAAAACAAAGCAAATGAGGCTCACTTCGTTGTGGGTAGAAAGGTGAGAAAGACTATTAAAGAATTGGGTGGGACAATGCCGGAAAAGTTAGCTACGCCTAGTCATATTAAAGAATCAAAAAAACGCATGAAGAATGGTAAAAATGCTCAGTTATTTTAATATTACTCCTTCACCATCACATAGTATTTCAAGTATTTGCCTTCAATGAACTGCACATTAAACGGGTGGTCAATCGGTTGGTGGCGAATTTCTAACGATTTGAGTGTGCAGTGCGCGCGAGTTGCAGCCATTGAAAGTGTCTGTTGCAGCAGCTCGTCGCTCACATGGGCCGAGCAAGAACTTGAAACGAGAATGCCTCCTTTCGGTAATAGATGGAGTGCGCGTTCATTGATATATAAATAGCCTGCGAGGCCTTTTTTCAAACTGGCCTTATTTTTCACAAACGCCGGAGGATCAAGAATAATGACGTCGAATTTTTCATCGGCTTTTTCACACTGCTCCAAGTATTTAAATACATCCATGTCGACAAACTGATGTTTGTTAACCGGAAGATTATTAAGCTCGAAGTTGCGTTTTGCTGTTTCTAGAGCTGCTCCCGCGACATCGACGCTGATAGTTTCAGTAGCGCCAGCTAAAGCGGCATAGACCGAAAATCCACCAGTATATGAAAAACAATTGAGTACTCGTTTACCAGTGCAGTACGCTTGAAGTGCTTTTCTGTTGTCTCGTTGATCTAAGAAAAATCCTGTTTTTTGACCTTCGACTACATTCACAAAAAACTTTACATTGTGCTCTAAAATTTCAACTTCGCCATCGAGTTGTTCTCCCCACACATGTCCCTTTGGTTCGTCTGGCAAATTTTCGTGTCGGCGAACGCCCACATCGCTTCGTTCATAAATAGTTTTAGGACTATATACAACTTTCATCGCCTCAATAATTGGCTTTCGCAAAAGCTCAATGCCGAGCGTGTGAATCTGAATGACATACACGTCGTTGTATTTGTCGATAATTAAACCGGGCACACCATCGCTCTCGCCAAACACACAGCGAAACGCATTTGTTGTACGAGGATTAATAAATCGTTTTCGTAGTTCGTATAGTTCGCGGAATTTTCGCTCAAAGAATTTCTGGTCAATCGCTTCGTTTTGGTCTCGTGTTAGAACTCGAAATGCTATCTGCGAATGTCCGTTAAAGTATCCACGTGCGATAAACTTATTTTTATCTGGCATGTGCATATCGACGATCGCGCCGTACTGCTCAAGTGGCAGTGGTGTGTGAATGGCTCCAGAAAAAATCCATGGGTGTCCTTTCGAAACCACGTGTTCTTTTCCACGTTTAATATGTAGCTGAGGGTAGGTGAATGTTGTCATACCCGCGGATTATAGCACATTATACTTCAAAGTGTGCTGGCATATACTCCTGGGCGGTCTCTTCGGTGATTAATCCCTGAGAAAGAAGGTCTTTTAGTGATCTCTCCATCGTTTGCATGCCATCTTGCGTACCTGTTTCGAGCACTGATTGCACTTGATAGGTTTTTGATTTTCGAATAAGGTTTGCTACGGCGTGATTATTAAAGAGGATTTCGTGCGAAGCAACGCGACCTTTGCCATCTCGGCGCGTTAGTAGGTTCTGCCAAATAACGGCGCGAAGACTTTCAGAAAACTGCGTTCGTATCTGGGCTTGTTGTTCTGGGGGGAATGCATCGATAATACGATCAATTGCTTTTGCCGCGCCGCTCGTATGCAAAGTAGCGAGCACAAGGTGTCCCGTTTCTGCAGCAGTAAGGGCGAGCGCGATGGTCTCAAGGTCACGCATTTCACCAACGAGCAATACATCGGGGTCTTCACGCAAACTTGCACGAAGTGCATTTGAAAATGACTGCGTATGTGAACCCACTTCGCGTTGATCAATAATGCTCATCTTATTCTCGTGCACAAACTCAATAGGATCTTCAACGGTAATAATATGCGCCTTTTGTGAGGTGTTAATATGATGAACCATCGATGCGAGTGTCGTTGATTTTCCTGATCCTGTAGGACCAGTCATGAGCACTAATCCACTCGTAAACTGCGGAATTTTTTTAAGCTGAGAAGGCAGTCCAAGCTCATCCATCGTGAGTATTTTTGATGGAATCACACGAAACACTGCAGAGATTCCTTTTCGCTGGACGAATACGTTAACACGCATACGAGCAACCCCATCTACTTCTATGGCAAAATCCAAATCTAGTTTCTTTTTAAACGTCTCTTTTTGCAGATCGTTCATGACGTCATATATATATTCTTCTGCATGAATTTCTGTCATCACTTCATGTTCTTGAATTTCAACCAAATTACCATGAATACGAATCACGGGTTTTGAACCTGTAGATATATAAATATCAGAGGCTTTATATTCAACGGCGGTACGAAATATTTTATCGAGTTTCATGCGTTTTTGTTTGTTTTTTAAGCTCACTTCGGTTCACAACTGGCACAGCCAGATTGTTCACCTCGTTCGCGCTCGGCCTGTGGCCTCGCTTTTTATTTAATATAATCTTACTAGTATATCATTTTTTGACCATTCTCGGTAGGCAGTACCCGATATATATGACGAAAAATATGAGGAAGAAGACCGCCCCGATGCTTGAATGAAAGCTATTTATCGCAAATTTTTGGTCGTAAAGAGCCCCAACGAGTAAAATAGAGAGGACGCGTAGGCTATTTGTTACATATACCAATATAAACCCGCCTAAATAAAAGAGGAGTGATTTTTTTGTATCAATAACGGCGCCATTTTTTCTCATGAGGAGTATGGCCAAAACAAATAACGCCGTAAATGCGGTAAGAGACTGAATTCCCGCGCATGATGCCCCAACGGTAACGGCGAATCCATTTAATGAAAGAGAAAATTGAGCAGGATTTAATGTGTACGGTAATCCGGTGAGCGGTATTAAAAAATTCAGTGCAGAGAAGGTGACTGCCGAAGAGTATTTCCAGTAGTGTTCAGTAATCAATTGCGCCGCAGCGAGTGGAATGATGATTCCAACCATGAGCGACAATTCATATTTAAACTTACCTAAAAAGTGGCGCCCCATGTACATGTAGAGCAGTACGAGCTCTCGCAGAAATCCAACCCCCAGCTCTCCAATTTGCAACGCACTTTGGCTATAGCTCGACAACCATTTGACCGAACACAGTTCGAGAAAAAGCGCCGCAATAGCGTACATTACCATGGTGAATCCGCTCGAATTTTCGTATTTTTCATTTTTTATGCGACCCCAGCATGAGTACCAAAACAATGGCACAAATGCCAAGAGTGCAAAACGTGAAAATCCGTCTGCATAGAAAACTTTGTATCCCCACAGTTTGTAGGTAATAAACTGGCGCAGTAAATGAAAAATGATCGAGACCACTACGAACATGAGCGAGCGAATAAGAACGTGGTTGCGTTCAAGTATTTGTTCGCTGAATGATTTACGCGGGGGAGTCTGTTTTTGTTGTTTCTTCGACATATGTAGGGAGAGATCTAATTATTTCTTCGATTGCAGCTCTATCGGTAAGCCCCATTAATTTTTTCCTTATTTCAGAGGCGTTTTTAAATCCTTTAATATACCAACCATGGTGTTTTCGCATTTCAAGTATACCCCATTTGTCATCTTTGAAAGAACATGAAAGTTCAATATGTCGGAGTATAACTTTAATTTTTTCCTCGAGCGTTGGAGGAATGAATGTTTCGTTATTGAATGCTGCCAAAATATCTAAAAACACCCAAGGATTCCCAAAACTGCCGCGCCCAATCATAACCCCGTCGAGATTGCCGATTTTTGCAACTGCATCGGCGCCGCTTTTAATGTCGCCGTTCCCGATTACAAGTGCACGATCACCAAGATGCTTTTTTACCGCATACATCGGGCTCCAATCAGCAAGTCCCGAGTACATTTGTTTACTCGTACGGCCGTGAATAGTGAGTAATTCTGCGCCGGCATCAACCATTGAACTCGTGAAGTTGAGTAAAAAATCTTCGTCATATTTTGCAGTTCCAATCCTCATTTTTACTGAAACGGGAATGAGCGGCTTATGAGCACGTGTAGCAGCAGCGGCAATTCCTTCTTTTGTTGCCTTAACTAACTCAATTGAAAGGGGGCAGTTTTTTAGTAATGCAGAGCCGTGATCGCTCGAAACGATTTTCTTTGCGGGACACCCCATGTTCAAGTCAATTGCATCAACTCCTAAATCGAATAATACCTCGGCTGCTTTAAAAAAACTTTCAGGCTTCTTGCCAAATAATTGTGCAACAATCGGTCTCTCCGTGTCGGGATTATAAAAAATCTGGCGCATGGTCGCGTCGTTGCCATGCAAAATGCCCTCAACATTAGTGAACTCGGTAAAACAAACTACCTCGGGGCAAATCTCTTTAACGAGTTGCCGATAGGTCGTATCGGTATACCCAGCCATGGGGGCAAGGGCAATAATGGGGCGTTTGAGGTTTTTCCACATAAAAAATCCGCCAAATTGTAGCTTGATATGCCCTAATTACAAAATGAGCCTTCGTTTTTTCTTAAAACTTTGGCAAAACATTGTCGATTGCACCCCATTCACACTCTTCAATAGCAGGAACAATAAGAGTTACATTGTCGCCAACTTCAGCACGGTAGTAAGTAACAGAGGCAAGAAGCACTTTGTATGCTTTTCCATCTGCTAAAATTTTGTACTGACCATTTTCGTGAATAAGCGGACCAACAACGCGTCGGCGTTCTGCAGGTCCAATTTGTTTGTAAATGAATGTGCCATCTTCACCGATACTTAATTTAAGTACATCACCTGCAATAAGTTTTGACTTGCTCGCATAGTTTGCGGGAACAGGATATGTTTTTCCGTCATTGCCGATCATGTGTTGACCATCAAAAATACCCTCGATAACTTGTCCTCCTTCAGAAGAAGCTGAAAGACTTGCAGCTGCTTTTACGTATGATGCTTTAATATCTGCTGAGCCACCGGTAAGTTCAGATAAAATCTGTTTTGCTGAGCGCATGTTTGATTCTGCAGCTTCGAGCATCTCTTTTAATAACGCTAGTTTGTTTCCGAGTGACATAGATTTGTTTGATAATTAGTATTGATATTACTCGAAAAGTATATCAGGAAAATGGAGTTTACACAAATTTAGCTTACATGTCTATTTTTTAAGCTCATTTCGTTAAAAAACTGGCAAAGCCAGATTTTTTCACTCATTCGCGCTCGGCCCGTGGCCTCGCTCATTCGCCGGCAGCCGTGCGCTCCTTTACATATCATCGTGAATTGACTTAGTGGTGTGTTTACCATTCTTAAAAAGGTGGTGAAACATGTTTCTGCGGGCAACGCCCATATTCTTAAAAATTCGAAACGTTAGCACCACGGTTGCTGCTAAATACAGGTCTAAACCTAGTAAATCTCCTAAAAGGGTAATGCCAAGAGCAAGTGCTCCGTTGAATAGGAGTCCTGTGGTGAATATGACGGCATCGTATTCATTATGAGTTAACTGAGCCCTAATAGCACCAATGACGGCATCAAAAATGCTCAAAATAACTACCGCTGTGTATCGGGTATATTCAACAGGAATAGTAATCGGTGCGAACCATCCGATGATAATCCCGCCAATAATGCCAAGGAGAATAAAAAGCATACAACGAGATATTGGCTTTGAGAAGTATTAAGGAACTGCTATTTCTTTCTCTTAAATATCACCTTTTCATTGTCGGCGCCAGCTATTCGAAGGTCGATGTACTCTAGTGGAACAGTATAAATATCAAGTTTAGGAAGAGCTCTCTTCAGTTTGAGTAGTTGAGTTTCAACGTCTTGCGTGAGATCGATCCATACCGTGAAGTTTTTTTCTGTTTTAAGGTGAAGTTCGCGCTCAACTTTTTTCCACTCACCAGAAATAATTTTAAGACCGAAAATTTCAGGGAATTTAGTGAGTGCAGTAACAATAGGAGTAAGTTTGTCTTTTTGCAGAATAGTCCCTTCAATTATAGGGAGAGGTTTGTCGCTCCGTAGAACAAGAGTTGGAATTCCTTGAAAATCTTTATTTTGAGCAATAATGAATCCAATTTGATTGAGTACTAACTTCTGCTCGACGGTGTCGGTTTTAACGTGAAAATTAAGTACCGATGGATACTCACTGATAGTGAGTATTATTTTATCGGGAAAGGATTTTTTTATTTTTGCTACAAGTACCTCATTCGGAAAAGAGGATTGAATGTCAGTCGAAATTCGATCACCATTCACAAAAAACAGATTCCGGCCTTTCATCTCGTCTATAAAAGGTTGAAGACGGTCGGTAGAGAGTGAATCTCCCGTTTTTTCGATCTGTACACGCGTTACTTCGAGAAGGCTTGAGAAAAACAAAATATAGATACTTACAAGTGCAATTCCCGCGATACCGAGCACTGTACCGGTGCGCTTAAACCGAGAAAAAAAAGACGTTCCATTTTGGCCACGGAGTGAAAACGAGCGAGGACGATCTACAAACACTTTTTGTCCCGCAGTTTTCTTTCGTTGTTCAATCTGCATATGCAAATATTTCCTGCGCATGCTGGTTGCTTTATTGGCACTCGATTCGATATTTTTTTTCTTTTTGAACATGGATTCACAAAAAATAGCCTAGGTACTTTTTATACCCCATTTATCATAAAAAATCCAAGAATAAACGGTTCTAAAAAAGAGCTCAGAACTACCCTTGCATCGATGAAGATACAAGTGATTTTTTCCACTCTTCACGGCGTACTCGAGCCTTCGCCTTATTAGCACGCTTTCGAAGTTTGCTCTTCGGACGTGTAAGGTTCATGGTTGTAAGACCGTGCTGCGTATTGATGTGCTTGTTTGACATACCGCGGGGTAGTTTATGCAGGGGTGAGGTATAAGTCAATAGAAGAGTGAAAAACTGATTCATATGATACAATTTGCGCATGGAAACCATCCTCTTTTTTCTTGTCGTTGCTTGTTTAATGTTGTTTATTGGCTATTTGGCAGGAAGAAAACAAGATGAAGAAGGGTACAATGTGTATAATCGAAAACTCTCAAAATCCGGATACCTTGTTTCATATGCAGCTACCTATATGGGTGCGGGATTTTTTATTGCCGGAACAGGCTATGCCTACAGTTATGGAATGGGACTTGTGTGGGTTTTGATTGGTCTCGTTTTTGGAAGTATTATATTCGGTTTTTTTGCAAAGTGGCTTCGTGAAAAGACAAAAGACGCAAACTTATATACCTTGCCCGACTATGTAAAATGGCGCTTTGGTCCGTTAGCGGCAAAAATTGTTGCAGGTATTACAATGCTTATTTTATTGAGCGATATGGCCGTGCAGTTGGTTGGTGGTGGAAAACTTTTAGAGACGTTGGGAATTATGAGTTACTCGTCAGCCGTTATTCTTACTACGGTTATTGTTTCCATATATCTTGTTTTTAGTGGATTTAGAGCGGTGGTGTGGACTGACTATGTTTTGCTTACGGCGATAGTGGTTTTGACTGGTATTATTGCTCTTTTCAGTGCGCAGTATTTTCAGCCAACTGCTGAGCAGCTTTCGCTTAACACGTTGCCGCTCGGCATTATTATTGGACTCTTTTTATTTGGCGTATTTGAGCCATTTGCGATCTCGACCTATTATCAAAGAATTTTTGCGAGCGATTCTCCCTCTACGGCACGAAAAGGAACATGGTTTGGCAGTCTTGCGGTTTTTCCCGCAGTAATTGGTATTTTAATAATAGGGATTGCCGCAAAAAAAGTTATTTCCCGATATTGATCCTGATACCGCATTTTTAAAAACCATTCAACGGGGAGGTAAGGCACTTTCTATCGTTGGGGCATTGGTATTATGGGCCGCGCTGCTGAGTACTATAGATACCGTTACCTTTGCGGCGAGCCAAATTCTTAATCGTGACATTTTAAATAAACCGCTCAAACGAAGAAATATGGGGTTCGCCATTGTTAGTTTAATGAGTATTGGTTTACTTATCAGTTTTATTTTTCCATCGGTTATCGATGCGAGCATATTGTTTTTGGGAGGAGGAATGGTCATAGCGCCGATTCTCTTTTTCCATTGGTTTATGCCGAAATTAGATAGCTATTCTATTATAAGCGCCCTAAGCGTGGGAATGGTTTCGTTGATTGTGTACGTGGTTTTTAAGGGGCCAAATCCAACGGTTGTGGGCATTGCATTTGCTACTACAACCCTGATTTTATTGGTTACTCACTTTTCTAGAAAATTTTTTAAGACTGTAAAACAAAATGATTAAAAATTGTGTTAATTGTACTAATGATTTTGAAATTCGCCCTGAAGACGTTATTTTTTACGATAAAGTTTCAACGGTCATTAATGGCAAAAAATTTCTATTGCCTGCTCCAACGCTCTGCCCAAGTTGTAGGCAGCAACGTAGAATTGCGCTGCGTAATGAGAGGTCTTTACATAAACGAAGCTGTGATCTCTGTGGTAAGTCAGTCGTGTCGGTTTTTGCGCAAGATGCTCCGTATGTTGCGTACTGTAATGAGTGTTTTTATAGCGACAAATGGGATCCTCTCTCGTATGGCCGTGAGTATGATTTTAGCCGATCGTTTTTTGAGCAGTTTAACGAACTTGAAAAAGTTGTTCCTCATTTTGCACTCTTTCAAGATAATACTTCGGAAAACTGTGAATATGTGAATCATGGTTCATTTAATAAATCCTGTTACTTGATGCTCGGTGCGTGGTGTGAAGAAGTCTATTACAGTAATTCAACGCTCAAAGTTAAGTCGTCGATGGACTGTCTCAAATGTATTGGTGGCGAGCTTTTGTATGAATGCATCGATTGTAGTGGTTGCTATAATCTGGCTTTTTCTCAAGATTGTAATGAGTGTACCGATAGCTATTTTTTAAAGGATTGTCGTAATAGTAAGGATTGTTTTTGCAGCGTAGGTTTACGAAATGCACGCTTTGTATTTCAAAATCAGCAGTTGAGTGAAGATGAGTACAGACAAAAAATGAAGGATGTTTATTTTACTAACGAGCATAATCAATATTGGGAAAATATACGTGATGAAATTTCTCTCACCATTCCTAAAAAATATATACACGGACTCAATAGTGAGAATGTGACGGGGGATTATATTGATAATTGTAAAAATCTTACCGAGTGTTTTGATTGTATGGCTATGCAAGATAGCTCGTATTGTTATTTGAGTGCGATGCAAACCAAAGACATATACGACTCGTGTTATGCAGGCCTCGATAGTGAATTATGCTACGAAATTAATGGGGCAGAAACGTTCAATCGATGTAAATTTGTTTATTACGGGAATAATTTGTATGACGTTGAATACTCAAAATATTGCCAGAGTTCCAATAATCTTTTTGGTTGCATCGGGCTTCGGCATAAGCAGTATTGCATTTTTAATGTGCAGTATACGAAAGAGGAATATGAGCAGCTGGTGCCACGAATAATTGAGCAAATGACTGCACGGGGAGAGTACG
>CAYHBN010000002.1:0-48044 GCA_964354865.1 uncultured Candidatus Peribacteria bacterium | reverse complement strand
TTCGATTTTCCTTTAGGTGCTGGGGTTTTTGCCTGTACATCACTCTTCGTGCCGTGGTAGGTAACATACAAATAGTTCGTGCTTGCAGGATACTCCGCCGCGAGCGTGTCGATTTGTTTTACCACTGGTAGTACCTTATTTTTCTTTCGTGCCGCGCGAACATCAGACTCTTTCGATTTTGTCAGTGTTGCAATTTGTTTGTCTGAGAATCCAAATTTCTTTGCTTGAAGTAATGTGTCTGAGGGAACCTTAGCGAGAGAAAGTTTTGAGAGCTTTTTCTCCATTTCAATAATATTATTGAGCTTCATTAAGAACCACTCGTCGATACCTGAAAGTTTGTTGATTTCTTTCGGAGTCATGCCGCCGCGAAGTGCGGTGGCAACTGCCACGATTCGTTTTGGAGTAGGTACCTGAATCGCTTGTTCAAGCGTTTTTCTGTCTGCAAAATCAAAAGAAACTTTCTCATTCGCCGCAAATCCATGAAGGCCAATTTGGAGCATTCGTAATCCCTTTTGGAGTACCTCTTCGAACGAGCGACCGAGTGCCATAATCTCACCCACCGACTTCATTTCGGTTGAAATTTCTTGTGAAACTTTTTTGAATTTTCCCAAATCCCAACGAGGAATTTTGAGCGCAACATAATCGAGAGCCGGCTCAAAAAATGCCGAGGTCGTTTTTGTGATTGAATTTTTAATGTCTGAAAGATGATAACCCAGTGACAACTTTGCCGCGATGTACGCGAGCGGGTAGCCCGTTGCCTTCGATGCAAGTGCCGACGAACGCGATAGACGTGCATTTACCTCAATGACGCGATACTCCATCGAAAGCGGATCAAGTGCATACTGAATATTGCACTCGCCAATAATGCCAAGGTGACGAATCGTTCGAATCGAAATCTCGCGAAGCATGTGATACTCCTCGTTTGAAAGTGTCTGTGAAGGCGCGATAACAATGCTTTCACCCGTGTGAATACCGAGCGGGTCAAAGTTCTCCATGTTGCAGACGGTCACACAGTTGTCGAACTGGTCTCGCACAACCTCGTATTCAATTTCTTTCCATCCTTTCAAACATTCTTCAACTAACACTTGTGGTGAGAATGCGAATGCAACTTCGATCAACGCGTTGAGCTCTTTTTCGCTGTAGGCAAGGCCGGAACCCTTTCCTCCCAGTGTAAAACCTGCGCGCACAATAACGGGGTACCCAATAGTCAGTGCCGCCTTTCGAGCGCTTGCTTCGTTAAGACAGGCCGTGCTCTTTGGGTAGCGAACGTTCACCGCATCTAACTCCTTTTTAAATAATTCACGATCTTCAGTTGCCTGAATTGCACGTACCGGAGTTCCTAAAACCCGCACATTATATTTTTTTAAAATGCCCGTTTTTTCAAGCTCTAATCCGCAGTTTAAAGCCGTTTGGCCACCGAAGCTCAGTAAAATGCTATCCGGTTTTTCTTTTGCGATAACTTTCTCAACAAAGTACGGATTTACAGGCAAAAAATAGACCTCATCCGCGAGTTCACGAGAGGTCTGATTAGTAGCGATATTTGGATTAATGAGAACGGTCTTAATTCCCTCTTCTTTGAGGGCCTTAATTGCCTGAGAACCCGAGTAATCGAATTCTCCCGCTTCACCGATTTTGAGTGCTCCAGAGCCGAGCACGAGAACTTTCTTAGGTAGTTTCATTCTTGCCGCGCAGTATAGCTGCCCACGTCAAAGAGCGCAACGCGTGGTTTTGTCTTTATTGTATCTTCCATAAGCCCTTCTATCTGATTTTTATTAACTTCAGCTTTTTAAAAGGGTAGTGTTTTATGTTTTTTGTTAGGAGTGTGAGGCTGTTTTCGAGTGCACTTGCAGCAATTAAACAATCGTCGAGCCATAGGGTATGACTTTTTGTGCTGTTTTTAAGATCACCAGCCTGTTTTGCGACAGATTTTGTTACGGGGATTGAAATCAGACTGTCGAGAAGTTTTTCTGTTTGGATTTTTTCTTTTGGTCTCATGCCGGCAAAAAGTTCACCAACAGAAATAACGGAGCAATAAAGGAGCGCGTCTTGTGCGTGCAGACGAACTTGATTAATCGTCTCTGGTTTGCCGCGAAGAATGTCAATGAGTACGTCGGAGTCCAGGATGAGTGTTTTCATGATCGTTTGCTTTCTCGTAGTGAACGAATAAATCTATCCGTGGGGAGAGGGTGATCTTCTTTTTTCCACGAACCACTACTTGTTTCAAGTGCCGAGAAGAATTTACGTTGTTGAAGTTCTTTTTGAATTGCTTCTTCTACAAACTCACTTTGCTTGCGTGAGGGAATATGAGCTTTAAGGTCGTTGAGTGTAATTGTAGAGATAAAAAAATTAGCCTGTTTTTTTGTAGAGGTAGTCATTTTAACTATATAAGTTATATAGAATAATTATATAGGATACTGACATAATTTTCAAGTCGCCACGTTCTTATATATACAGCTTTTTGTAGGCTACTGAGCCCTGCGTCGTCTAGTCGTTGTGGTGGTTGCAGGAGCGCTGGTTGCCGTTGGAGTGGTGAGGTTAATTTCGTCTGTTGCTTGGGACGGTGACGTGATTGCAGCAGTATCGACAGGTGTGGGCGTCTCGGCAGTAATTGAGGTATTGGTTGTGGTGCTTGATCCTCGCGGATCTTCACTAGTGCTCGTAGACTCAGAACCAAGTACTGGAGACGTACCTTTATCAACAACGGGAGTTTCGCTTGCCGCGGTCACATCTGCATTCACATTAAGGGTTGTATAGGTAAAATATCCACCGCCACCAAGGGCGAGGACTGCGGCAATAATGATTGCTGAAACGAGAAGTTTCGTATTCCTCTTTGGCATTGGTTCATTTCGTCCAACAATTTTTGAAGGATTAAAATCGGCGTTCATATTCGGAGAAATGTGCGGGGCGATGGGTTGTTGAGGCGCGTCTGTCGGAGTTGGCTGAAGTTGATCCATATAATTTTATTAAGTTACATCTATTTTATCATGAATACGAGTCCCTGAGGAGCGTGCGTTCGGTGCTCAAATCGAGGGCCTCATACACATCGCATTCAATAATCTCGTCGCGTTCGTCTATGTCAGCGATAGTGCGTGCGAGCTTGAGTGTACGGGTGAGTGAGCGACCTGAGTGAAGGTCATTTTTAAAATAATCTTTGAGGATTCTTTGCGCGCCATCGGTGAGAGCACAAAACTCATCTACTTGTGCGCGTGTCAGATACCCGTTGAGTGTGCCGCGGCGCGCTTGCATACTGCGCGCAATGACAATCTGTTTAAGAGCAATAATAGTTTCTGTTGCAGATTTTTTTCTCTCTTTGGCATGTGTTGAAAATGAATCGCCAATAGGGCGACGAGGAACATTTACAATGCAGTCGATTCGGTCGAGCAGTGGGCCTGAGAGTTTTTTCAAATATCGTTGTCGTTGACTCGGCAGACACGTACATCGTTTTTCCTCGTCGCCATAAAATCCACAGGGGCACGGATTTGTCGCTCCTACGAACATAAATCGTGCAGGGTAGTCGACGCCACCCGTGAGTCGACTGACCGTGATAACTCCCGACTCAAGCGGTTGGCGAAGCGCATCGAGTGTTGTTTGTGGGAATTCAAGTAACTCGTCGGCAAATAAAATACCGTTGTGTGCGAGCGAAATTTCGCCTGGTTTTGCATAGGTGCCACCACCGATTAATGCAGTGAGCGGCGTTGTTTGGTGAATACTTCTAAATGGTGGTACATCGATGAGCGATGTCGATTCGTTTAGTAATCCTGCGATTGAATATATTTTAGTCGTCTCGAGTGCTTGTAGTTCGTTCAGTCGGGGCATGAGCGTGGCGAGTGTTCGTGCGAGTGTCGATTTTCCTGCCCCGGGAGCTCCGTGAAAAAGAATGTGATGAAACCCCGCCGCGGCGATTATCGTCGCCCGTTTTATCACCTCGTTTCCATCGAGGTCGTCGAGCATTGCTTGAAATGCCGATGCTCCTTGTCTTGTGTGTTCGATTGTATTGTTTTTAGTTGGTGCCGCCTCAATCTCTCCTTTTAAAATTCCTACTACTTCAAATAAATGTGAAACACCAATGCACTCAATACCCGTAATTAAACTCGCCTCAACTGCGTTTTCTTTTGGCACAATAATCCGTGTACAGCCACTACGAAGGGCGCACTCGCTCATCGCGAGTGCGCCCGAAATTCGCCGCACACTGCCATCGAGGGCGAGCTCCCCCACCACAAGTGTTTTCGCGAGCGCCTCTTTAGGAATTTGTTCGCTGCGCACTAAAATACTGAGTGCGATCGGCAGGTCGAAAAGCGGGCCATGTTTTCGAATATCGGCCGGTGCCAAATTTACGATTTTTTTATTTTGGGGGTACGTACAACCGCTATTTTTTATGGCTGCTTTTATGCGCTCTTTTGATTCTTGCACCGAGGTATCGCCGAGCCCCACGATCGTGAAAGCAGGGAGCCCCGTATGCATGTCGCACTCTACTTCAATTCGCTCGGCATCGAGGCCGCAGATTGTTGCTGAATATACTTTAGATGTCATGCCCGGCGTTGTATCACACGCTCATGAACAAACCGTGAACGAATCCTGAAATATTTCTAAACTTTTGCTTTTTTTGATCTTATTTTACGATTTCGAAAATTTCTTTTCCGATTCTCAAGAGTACTTTGTTGTCGATAGTCGCCATGTCTGAAATTTTCTGACTTTCAGACAACGGAATGGCGAGAAGTGTTTTTGTCTTTTGTGTAGCAAGGTCAAGTTCGGTCAGGTAGAGCGTATATCGTGTTTCGCGGTTGATGTTTTCTAAAATATCAGTTGTCGACGCATCGCTCGCATCGCCATCTACGCTAGAAATTTCAGAAATCTGAGCAATGACATCTTCTATAGAAGTCTGCGATGCATCGCCACTCATGTCGGTTTTTTCGCTCGTGAGATACACTAAATGTGTTTCGTCACTGCGTGCGGCTACTTCGCCGGTTGCTTTTGGCAACACAATCGTTGGTTGTGCCGCGCCCAGGCTATCACTTGCCAGCGGCACCGCATTGAATCTAGACTCGTTAAGTGCTGTTTTTTCTGTGAAGAGTGCATAGCCGTCTGCAAATCCCGCTAACTCCGCTGTTGTATTGAGTTGAATTCTTTTTTTCGATAGATTTTTAATGTCGACCAGGTAGTGTACATGTTCGGTATCGAGGTCACTTACAATTAAGAAATTCCCCGACAAGTCTGCGGCAATTTTAGGATTTACAAGCGAGCGTTCAAATCGAACCAGCGGTGTATCTGCTTCAACGCCGTAGCGATAGATCGTCTGTGTTTTTGTCTCGTCGAGGCCCATAAATATAACTGACCCTCCGACCCACGCTTCCCCACTGGCGTGGGGCCCCGCAAGTAAGCCTTCGGCCCACGCATATGGCGTTTGTGGCGAAATGGTAAGCTGCGAAGTTACCCCTGTTTTTGCCGAGTAGTATGTTAATTTATTGTCGATTGTGAGCAGTGCTGCCTGTGCAGATGGGCTAAATACTGCGCGCGTTGCCGTTTTTGGAAAATTTGGTAGCTCTGTCGGTGCCGTCAAAATACTCGTGAGCGGGAAACTCGTCGGAATGGTATGTTCGGTATATTTTTTTATTGTGGGAATAACTGAGAAGTGCGCGGTGAGTGGATTTTCTGTAAACCGCTTCACTGTTACTTTTTGCGTGTCATCAAAATATCCACTTCGAGAAAATGTTACTGCATAGTCACGTGGTTTGAGTTTTGTTGTACACGGTGGCATTTCGCAGGTAATAACTTCTCCATTTACGGTAGCAGTCATTGCTCTGTCGGACACAAGAACGAGCGTTCCAAAATTGATGAACAGCTCCCAAATTGCAAGTGCGCCCGCAATGGTGAACGCGAAAATTAAAAAACCGACTGCTTGTTTGTGTGAAGGGGTGTGTGGATTTTTGAGTAATTCGAGCACGTTTACAGTATGTACTTTGAGAGCTCTTGTGTCTAACTCATGTCAATGTTTTTAATGTGTGTTAGTTTTTTTACGCGGCTGTTTTGTAGGTCAAGTTCTAGTGAAATTACATCGAAGCGAATAGTGGTGAATTTTATTATAGGATTTTTGTCAGCGTTTTGGTTCTCTTTGTTGCTTGGTGCGGTTATCTTCTCTATATACGTCTGCATTGTGCGTCTTAGAATCCTCTTTTTATTGCGAGTGATTGCCTCTATTCCACTGCCAAAATCCGTTTGAGTACGCGTTTTAACTTCAACGAATACGAGCGTTTTTTCATCGAGCATAATTAAATCAATCTCTCCGCCACGAATATAAAAATTGCGTTCAATAACCTGGTATCCACGCTCTCTCAGGTACGTCGTCGCAATTTCTTCACCAACATTCCCGAGTTTTTTTGAATCCATAGTAAATAATGATAGCACATATATATACCAAGTACTTGACACAGTAGTGTCATGTCTGACGAGACCCTTTGAAAGTCGTGAACGGATTGTGAACAAACTCTGAACTACTCCGGATTTAGATATCCCTTAGCTCATTAATTTAGAAATCAGCGCTCTCACTTGTTGTGCAACTCCTGTTGGGTCTCTCATCTTTCTAATATCACTTGAAGTATCACGCTCATGTGCACCAATGTCAGTTGGCTTTATGTGCTCTTTGGCAACCAGGTCTGCTCCGATGTTTCTTAATTCATTAGGATTGAGATTGTCAAAAAACCTTTGAATGCTGGCTCCCGAATTAACATATCCTGCAAGAAATTTCGCCATTGCTTCGCGACGCGCGATTTCTGTATCGCTTTCCATCGATGAGAGTGAAGGGTCTACTGCTTCGGCTTGTGGCTGCGCGTCGAGAGTTTCCTCAACATCAGTAGTCTCTTCTGGTGCGTCTGCATCTACTGTTTTAAATTCATCATCAAATAGTGGCATGGTGTATTGGTAATATTATAGGTGCTTCAGAAGTTCAGTCATTATTTTTTGCGCGCGATCTTCGGGAAATGCTTTGGGAGATACTCCAAAGGCGGCAAATACGTTTTTGGTGCCCGAGTTATATTTAAATGCGGCTTCGAGCCCACGTGAAATAGTGCCGTCGATCGACGGGTCATCTGTCTTGCAGTATCGGCTGTCGTTTAGCTGAATACAGTCTCCTTCAAAAGGTGTTTGTGTACCTAGGTCGAGGAATAAAATGTCGTAGTTGTTTTCAATCATGAGTTGTCGTCCATTTGAGACTATTTTGACTGTAACAAGCGTGCCATGCGCTGTCTTAAAAGAGAGTACATCTGGTAAATTTGCGCTTGCTCCAGCATGTTTTTCCTCAGAGAGTTTTTTGAGCTTTGCATAGGTATTTCTAATACCGCTAAATCGTGAAATTTCTTCCACGTTATTCACAACTTTTGTGTAGATTTGATTACGGGTGCCTGTTACTTCAGTAGTGGGTTCTCCATTTTTCGGACCACACGCGGCGAGAACGGCTGTAATTACGAGTTTTTCTAGGTTTAAGCTCATATAATAAACGAGATTCGGGAGCGCATTGTATCAATAAAATAGGTTTTGTCAATGCGCGTAGGCGTCATGTAGAATATCGCCAATTCCTAATCCTCTTCTCAATGCTCTCTTCAACTTCACTCTTCTCAGCACTTTCAAAGGTTGGTTCAACGATGGAAACTCCTAAAGGTATTTTTTATTGGAGTAACCGCGCGTCAAAAGAGGCGACGATTAATGGAACGATCGGCATTGCGCAAGATGATGACGGTACAATTTCTCACATGCCATGCGCACGGGAATTTGTCGGTGAGGCGATTTTGGCGCGCGCTCCAAAGGGAAAAGTTTTTGCGTACGCTCCGATTCCCGGTATTGAATCGTTACGAAAAAAATGGATGGCTCGAATGATGAAAAACGCTGTTGGATTTGAGAACAACGCAACGATGCCGATTGTGACGAATGGAATTACCCACTCGATTGCGCTCGCAGGTCGTTTGTTATTGAACGCCGGTGACACTATTTTGACCGCAGAAAAATCATGGGAAAACTACGAACATATTTTTACCGACGTACAAGAAATTAAAATCGCAACGTTTAAACTTTTCGATGAGGCGGGAAAATTTAATCCACAATATTTAATCGACAGTGCACGCGAGCTCGCACAGAAATCTAAAAAGGTGGTGATGCTTATAAACTTTCCTCACAATCAAACGGGGTTCATGCCTTCACCCGAAGATGCAAAAAAAATCGGTGTAGGATTCGATGCATTGTGCACAGAGTTCCCAGCCGTCTCATTTGTCGCGGTATTAGACGACGCCTACGAGGGATACGTCTACGACTCAGTTGGTTGCAAGGCCTCAATCTTGCCACATGTTTTCGTGAAACACCCAAACTTTTCAGTACTTAAATTAGATGGCATTTCAAAAGTTATGTTGGCCTACGGATACCGCGTCGCCTTCATTACGGCATTTGTAAATTCACTCGACGGACATGCCTTTACCGAAGAAGAAAAAGCAACACTGAACGCTGAACTGGCATCAAAAATTGGTGGATTCGTACGCGGTGAAATTTCTCAGGTTAGCCACCACGGACAACTTTTAGCAGATGCACTTATGGACAAAATGGAGGTCGTAGACAAAGAGTGTGGCGACACGATTAACATGCTCGGAGCACGTTGGAAAGTTATGATGGCGGCGATCGAAGAGGGATTCGCAAAGTACGGTCCTGCGAAGTTAAAACTCGACCCATGTAATGGCGGATTCTTCTGTTTCATCAACACTCCTGGCTCAGACTCGAAGGCTATCGCCGAGCGACTCCTTACCGAAAAAAAAATTGGTGTCGTGCCGAGCGCTGCCGGCCTACGCGTTGCATTTGCAGGGGTACCAGAGGCAAAAATCCCAGAGATGATACAGGGGGTGTTTGAGGTGGCGTATGGAGCGTAAAGTTATTTTTAATTACTCTGTATGAAATGGATTTATAAAATCACCTACCCAAACGGTAAAATATACGTTGGAAAAGATTTGACCGGTACGTTTCGATATTTCGGAAGCCCTGATAGTAAACTTCTCGAACAGGATTTTAGCGAAGAAGAAAGGAAGGATTTTACAATTCGGCGTGAAATATTGTGGCAATCACCAGATGCTTCGAACGAAGAAGTAAATGCCATGGAGGTTGAGTTTATTAAAAAGTTCGACTCTAATAATCCTGTGGTTGGATATAACCGTTGGCCAAAGTTTACAGAATAAATCTTCCCTGCCTGTTCATAATTATTTCAGGTTTAAAATGGTTTTCTTGCTCCAATAAGCGCATTGGTCTAGCATTGAGTTGTTCAATAATCTTTTGCGTATGAAACATCTTACAATCGAGTACAAGTATCAGGGCAAATGGATAGCCATCAAAGATCTTAAAGTTATTGGTAGTGGAAATGATGGCGATAAACTCAAAGCTAAATTTGATAAACGCAACGAAGAAGATATTTCATATATGCTCGTTCCAAAAGGGCGTTTGGTTGGTGGCTTTGCTCATATGAATTGGTAGAACAGTAAACTATTTAGTCTCTATGATTTTCCCTTACATCGAGTTAATGGGTAGGTTCGAGGAGCGCATTTTGCGTCCCCTTATTCCTGTACAATTTTCATTCAATGGTTTGATATATAGCGACTACTGCATGGTAGATTCTGGTTCAGACGACACGATACTTCCCATGAGCGTAGCAGTGAAATTAGGCATTAATCTCACTAAACTCCAAAGCTATTCAGTGTGTGGAGCCGGCGGAAATATTTTCAATACCTACCGAGCTCCTACTGACATAAAAATCATCTTGAAAAGAAAAAGATGTAAAACTATCGCGCTTAATTCTCGCGTCTATTTTTCAGATACTGAGGGTGCTATTCTGCTTGGCCAAAGTGGATTTTTGAGCAAACTGAAAGTCACACTGAACGCGAAGAATAAACAAATACAGATTGTTGGGTGATCGAGAGTTTAAAAGTCTTTTGATATACTCCCCTCATGGATCTCGATAACTTAGAAATACCGGAAGCCCTCACTCCTCAAGAAATTGCCGATGCGTGTCGTGGATTTATTGATGACTCTGAATGTGATGATATCGCCGGTATGGAAGATCCTATAGATGCAGTTGGCGCGGCATATGGCGCATTCATAGCTGCTGATAAGGATCCAGACGAACTCCTCAAATCACTCGGTATCTTAGAATAATCCCCATGCTCCCCCTCTTCGGCCTTCTCGGCTCTATCACCGCTAGCTTGTTATTTTTCCCACAAGTGTGGGTCTCGTTTAAAACAAAGCATACGCGCGATATTGCGTGGTCGGGAATTTTGATTGGCATGCTCAATGGATTCTTTTGGATCGTCTACGGACTCATGAAAATGGATCCCTTCATCTGGGTCACCAATGTGATTTTGTTCGTAGGGGCGACGTTGTTGCTTGTGCTGAAAAAGAGATATGGGTGAGTGCAATCTGTTGGTTCAGAGTTAGTTCAGGTTTAAAATGGTTTTCTTGCACCGAAAAGTGCGTTGGGCTAGCATTAGAGTATGCCTTTGAAAATTGAGAAAAAATATCTTGGCCGATGGATTGCTGTCAAAAATAGCAAAGTCATTGATAGTGATAAAAAATTAATTAAACTGACTAATAAAGTTGCTACTCGAAAAGATCACAACACTATTCGGTACGCACTTATTCCTAATGGCTTGATGGCTGGATAGAATATGATTTTCCCTTATATTGAGGCTCTTGGTTTGGCAGAAGATCGTTTATGGCGGCCGTTGATTCCGGTCACTTTTTATGCAAATGGTTTGGAGTTTAAATCCTTTGGGTTGATCGACTCTGGTGCTGATTACAGTATCCTTCCTATTGAAATTGCTGGTATCTTGGGGCTCAACTTGAAAGGGCAACCGCAATACACTCTTGTAGGAGCAGGAGGCAGTTATTTTACAATCTACAGATCCCCAATTGAAGTTGATATTGTCCTTGAAAAACGTGGTTTTAGAAAAACTCAATTACACTCATACGTTTATTTTTCGGAATCAGGTACGACGATTCTTCTTGGTCAAAATGGTTTTTTAAATAAGTTGAAACTCACCTTAAACGGTAAATCGAGAGAGATACAGATAACTGTGTGAAAACGACTTTGTTGATCGTGCCGAAAAAAAGGTATGGGTGAGATAACTCTGAAGCCCTCCGCTATACTCCCCTCATGGATCTCGATGACCTAGAAATACCCGAAGACCTCACTTCACAGATAGTTGCCGATGCCTGCCAAGCATTTATAGATCCGTCTGAATGCGATGATATTGCGAGCATGGAAGATGCTGCGGACGCACTTGGGGCGGCATTTGGTGCACTCATAGTAGCCGGTCACGATCCAGACGAACTGCTTAAATCACTTGGTATCATAGAATAAATCCCTATGCTCAAGAGGAAGTATGGCTAAATTAGGTCTAGTATTGGTTATTTAGGCTTATTTGGGGTATTGACATCTCTCGAATAAGTTAGTATAATTCTAGTTACTTTAACTATTTAACTCAATATATTTATGGGAACAGAACACGGACGAAAACCAGACTTAAGTGAATATCCTAAGGATCATACTCTTTGGGTCGTCGGCGGCCCTCGCCATTCATTAGAACGCGTTCCAGCAAGATTGCAGGCTTCAGGTCCTCACCATCATGAAAAACTAGTAACGGTTGATCGAAATGATAGTCGTGAAGTAGTAGGAAACGGCACGTTATCATATGAGGAAGCTCGAGCCATTTTAGATCAATCTATAAACGACACGAGCGAAGACGTCACTGGTGTTTTAGATAACTAAAATACGTTAATTATGGGTATAGCATGACATATGAGTGATGTAATAAACGAAATTCCAGATGTTCCCCTCGCCCTCCCCACGATCACTACAGATCAGTTTGTTACTGCTCAAAATGTTCCATGTGAACCACTAAAGAATCTGTATCATGCTGATAATCAAAACTGGAGAGCGCCGACCTTTAATTTTCAAGGATACGTTAGCGTGAGTAGTGAAGATGGAAGTCAGAATTCTACGTTGTACCGTGATGTTATTACGACAAAAGGCGTGATGAGAGATTCTCCAGAAGATGTTGGTACCACAGTACGTATTGTAGGAGTTGGAGCATCGAATGGGGGTATTCAAAAGCAAGCGCGTACGCCAGAAGAGGTTGCGGGTTATCTGCTCTCTATCGAAACACCTCCCCAGACGGTAGCGGCTAACGAGTACGGTATGCGTCCCGCTCCACAGAGAGAAAAATTCCAGGTCAAACTTCCGGCGAGTCTACTTACCGATCCACTTTGTAGAAAAAAACTCCTTGCGCTGCAAGACCATGTAATACGGCAACTGGGTACGAGCGAACATCCTAACGCAATAGTACAAGGCGCCGAGTATTTTTTGCGCCAACTAGATACAGCAACACGCATGGCTGGCCCCGATGCGCAGAGTTTAAAGCCCAAATATATTCAAGAAATTCCCGTTCCCAACCAGGTCTCAGATCTGCAAGCGGCGGTTCGTGCTAGCATAAATGGTGTTTGATGTGATATACAATCCCCTTATGCGTCTCAAAATCCTCACTATTTCGCTGCTCTTACTTTCCCTATCTGCCTGTACTTTGCCGTGGTCGCCCCCAGAAGAAATGCAGCCGAATGCAATCCCTCCTGCCTCTAAAGAACCAATTACGTTTGATCGTATTGGTGGTGCTTATGAATTCATCGGTCAGGTTATATATTTGGATAACAATGGCCCCGTTATTTTTTCTGCAACAAGTGGAGGACGTGATCACCTCGTTATCGGAGGTATTGACGATCAACCAACCTACGAAAAAATAACAGACCTTGTGTCGTATGGTGATTCGTATGCCTTTATGTATTTCGAAAAGGGCAACTGGTTTGTCTCACGTGATGGCAAGAAATTTGGACCATTCCGCGACAACCAGAATTCACAGCGCCCAAACATAGCTGTTTCTCCAAAAGATCCAAAGCGGTTGATCATTCTCGATTATCATTTTCAAAAAGGCGAAACACTGCCTGCTCACAAGGGAGATATTGTACCGGCAGCAGTTATCTTCGATGGAGTTACGCGAGTTCCATACACCAACGAAGTGTATGAGGAGTGGCAAATAAACGGAAGTTATAACGAGCCATCATATTCGGTGTCAGGAACAAGCACGTTTAAGATCAACAATAAGGTCGCAATGGTAAGCAATGATCCTGGTTTTGAAGGATTTGGTGTTTTTTATGATGGTCATCCAATTTTGGCGCCAAATGTAAAAGGCGTGCCCACCCTTGCCTTTGCATCATGGGGTCGTTTTTACGATATTAACGGCAAATTGTACTTCGTAGCCTGCTCAATGGATTACGATTATAGTACGTATTGTAACAATGACTACGGGCTCTATAGAGAGCCGCCGGTGATTGAGTAGGGCGGGTTTAATCTGTGAGCCAAATTTTAGTTATTCGGGATTTTTGGTAATTAGAATTAATACAAAATCTATAAAATATGCAAATTATTACGGTATTGTAAAGAATCTTGACATTTCTTCGTGAATCCGCTATTCTTTTTTGCATGAAGGACTTCATCGTAAAACTGCGAAAATCGGCGGGGATTACGCAGCAACAGCTTGCTCAAAAGCTTGGTGTTTCGCGCCCCACTCTTGTATTGATCGAAAAAGGCGACCGAGAAATAACGCTTAGTGAGCTCACGAAAATTTCTGAGATTTTTGACCTCCCTCTCGAGATTATTCTCGATGCAGAAATGAGCTTGCCGAAGAAAATTAAGTCACAGAATTTTGGCGAAAAATCCTTACAAAAATTTCATAATCTCATTTTGCAGTGTATCAAATATGGCGCTGCAGATGACGGAAAAATCACCAAAACGAAGTTAGCAAAACTCGTCTACCTCTGTGATTTTGCGAGCTACTACAAAACGCTCACGCCGATTTCTGGCTTTGAATACCACCGGCTTGCGCGTGGTCCTGTTGCAATCGAATTTTTCGACATTATCGACAACGACGAATCGCTCAAGTCAGAGCAAAGTGGCGATGCGATATTGGTGACTCTTGTCGAGCAGCCCAATGATTCGGTGCTCAATACCGAAGAGCTCGCGCTCGTGAAAGAGATTTGTAAAAAATGGAAAAACGCAAACACTCAAGAGATTGTCGACTTTACGCATAAACAGATCCCATGGAAAGTTTGCAGGGAGCGTGAAGTTATTCCCTACTCGCTTATTAATAACGAGGCACCAGAAAATGTTTATTAAAGATATTGCATACGAAGTCGAGTTCTCAACCTACTGCGAGCGGCATTTTTGCAAAGATTTTTTACGAAAATATAAGCCAAAACAGTGGATTGAAACTACGAAAACAATCACTGAAACGTTAGCGCGCGCTTACGGCTTTCAAGATACAAATCTCATAGATCCGTTGAAGTTTTTCCAAGACGACGGTGTTGGATTTTTTAAGCTCGATTTTAGAGTTGCAGGTACAAATGTCTCCCCAAAATCATCTGGTAATCGGGCGGTTTTTTCACTCAACAACGCCACGGGAAAAATTGTCATTTTGCTGGTGTACGGCAAAGATCACCGCAGTAAAAAACAATCAGAAACACAGTGGATATTTGAACACATTAAGGCTAATTTTCCTGAGTACAAGAGATTCTGTTAATATTGATCATATGTTAATCAGAAAAGCCACAATTGCCGACCTTCCATTCATTACCAAATTTGCAGTTGAGCTTATCAATCTCCACGCCGACTTTGATCCATATTACGAACCTGCAAAAAATGTAAAAGATGTTTATTTTAAATGTTTCAAATCGTATATCGGGTCTTCGTCAAAACTCTTACTGGTTGCAGTAGATGTTGGCGAAATTATAGGATTTGCAGCCGGAGAAATATGTGGCCGCGCCCCTGTATTTGCGATTAAGAAAAATGGATTAATCAGCGATATATATGTCGAAAAAACATGGAGAGAAAAAGGAGTAGCGCAATTATTTATCTCGAAACTTTTTGATTGGTTTAAGACTAAAAAAGTTCCCTGTGTTGAGTTAACCGTTCACGTTAAAAACGAAGTCGGTCAAAAAGTCTGGGCAAAATACGGATTTAAAACATACATGAGCAAACAGAGAGTTGAGATGAAGTGAATATGTTGGGAAATAGTTTTTTGGGCGGTAGTTTTGTTTTGGGAAATTCTCGGGCACAGGCGGGTTCGCGAAAAATGAGCTGTTTTGTGTGAGTGGGACATGGCTCGAAGTAAATAGTGATCCCTGTGTCGAGGGGTCATGTACCCCGAGACATTGCGGAGCGGATCATGTATCCGCGTAGCAAGTTTCAGGGATCTATTTACAAGAGACAGTGTCGCGCTCGCACAAAGCCCTATTTCGAGAATCCGAACTGGAAACCTAAATTTACCGCTATCGAGCACGTACAATAAACTAACGTTTTACACCCCTTTTCAACTATCCCCACTCACTTCGTGCAAATCCCGCAAGCGATTTCACTTTCAGTTCATATATATTTCATTATGATGAATTCCTACCGCTCGTACCCATGTCCCTCAAAATTCCCCCACATTCCGAAGAAGCAGAAAAAGCTACCCTTGGCGCCTTGATTATAGACAAAGATGCCATTATTAAGGTCGCCGATTTCTTGCACCCCGAGGACTTCTACTTTGGCAAACACGAGATCATTTTTCAGGCGATGCTCGACTGTTTCGCCCGCCATCTGCCAATCGATCTCAAAATCCTTTCAAATCTGCTTGAAGATCATGGCAAACTCGAAGAAGTTGGTGGAACCGCTTATTTAGCCGAGTTAACCATCGATGTTCCAACCGCCTCTCACGTAATTCAGTACGCATCTATTGTAAAAACAAAGTCGACACTGCGCCGCGTTATCTCTGCGGGTGATAAAATCATGGCTCTCGGTTACGAAGAAGCACGCGAAATTAACGAACTCCTTGAAGAAGCAGAAAAGTCACTATTCAACATTTCCCAAACATTCGTACGCGATAGATTCGTTCACATTAAAGATATTTTGGCGACGACTTACGAAAAAATCTCCGATCTTCACGACCCCGACACCAAAGAAAAATACCTCGGAATTCCAACTGGATTTCGCTCTCTCGATGGCGTGCTTTCTGGCTTTAATCCAAGCGATCTGGTTATTATTGCCGCACGTCCTTCAATGGGGAAAACCGCCTTTGCCTTAAATATTGCTCAAAATATTGCGCGACACGATAAGTCAGTCGGATTAATTTCACTTGAAATGAGTAAGGAACAATTAGTTGAACGTATGTTCTGTGCGATGCTCGGTGTCGATTCGTGGAAAATGCGCACGGGCAAACTGTCAGACGAAGATTTTGCACGAATAGGGAGTGTGATGGACGACTTGAATCAGACAAAAATTTTCATCGATGATTCTCCGGTTTCAAACATCGTTGAGCTTCGTACCAAAGCTCGCCGTCTTAAATCTGAGCATGGTCTTGACGCTCTTGTTATCGACTATATCCAGCTTATGAGTGCATCATCGAAAAGCGGCTACGGACAGACAAATCGTGTGCAAGAAATTTCCGAAATTACCCGTGCACTCAAGGCGCTTGCCCGTGAGCTGCACATGCCGATTATTGCATTGTCGCAGTTGTCTCGTGCGGTTGAGTTGCGTCCTTCAAAGGTGCCAATGCTATCTGATCTTCGTGAGTCCGGTTCGATTGAGCAAGACGCCGATGTGGTGCTTATGCTCTATCGTGAAGATTACTACGAAGAAGATACCGATCGAAAAGGAATTACCGACGTGTATATTCGCAAACACAGAAATGGTCCAACGGGTCATATTGAGCTTATGTTCGAGCGCGCAAAGATGAAGTTTTACGATGTTGAAACCAATCGAAAACCTGCGATGGAAGATGATTGAAATTTTACTCCCCAGAAGCCAGTAAACATGGTATATTTTTCTTAATGAACGCCTCTATTTCAAAAACAGGAAAGATGTCTGTTGCAAGAGTAGTCACTATCTCATCGCGCTTGGAGGGGTATAGTTTGCTACGTGCCAAGAGAAATGTTGCTGCTATTAAAATTTTAAAGAAAGATGGTCGAGCATTCTCGTTATAGTGTGGGTGGCAAGGAGGGCACAGTAGTTTTGTCGAATAAAAAGAATATTTCAGATGATCAGCTACTTACTGATATTGAGACGCTTCTTCTTCAAGATACCTATGAGCATTTTCTCGAAAAACTCAAATCTGGAAAGCTAAAATTCACCACAAAACTTTTGTTTGATATTCACGGATTTTTCCTTGATCCTCTTTATACTTGGGCTGGCAAGGCACGGACTGTTGAGATTTCAAAAGGTACTTCGATGTTCTGCGCGAGTGCTTTTATTAAAAATGAGCTAAAGGCTTTTGATATTTTGCTTAAAGATAATTTTCCAACAGCGACTGATACTAAAAAATCTTTAGCTGCTAAATTGGCTCTTTTTCACGCTGAGTTAAATGCTATTCACCCGTTCCGAGAAGGTAATGGTAGGGTTATTCGCCTTTTTATTGATCTACTTGCGCTCAATGTGGGTTATGATTTTGTCGATTACTCAAAATCTTCTCGTGCGGAATATATGAAGGCATGTATTGCTGGTATGCAGAAAGATTACTTGAAGTTTGAACGAGTGATTTTCAATGGGCTTAAGAAATTGTAAAATGTAGACGCCATGCCCCCACACTTGATGAGTACACCAACTTGACTGTAGGTGTTTTGCTGTAGTAAATTTAGTGCACATGAAAGTTTCAACTCTCATTTGCGTCACAATTAAGACCCTCATTATTAAGATGAAGGGGGGCGATTTGTGTACGACACTTGAGAGAATTTAAAACTTCTCATAACAAGTATCAATCACATCACTCGCCCTCCGCAAAAGGGTGTTTTTTTGTAACTTTCCTTCCCTCTAATTCTCTGATTCCCTCACTCGTCCTCACGGATCTTCGCTTCTACTCACCTAACTCTCTACCTACCATGCAAACTCAACTCAACTCCGCACAAAGCTTCGAACAGTTCCAGTCACAAAATGGCGCGGTACGAAGTACTGCTTTGCCGGGTACCTACGAAGTGGGTGGAGCGGTACTTACCTTCTCGGTACGTAATCAGTCATGCCCAAATACTAACTGCTACCATTTTGGTAAATTATGCGCAGGAAATGTGACGGTACATGCGCGCCAGTACCAGCGCTTTATGTGTAAATCGTGCAATAAAACGTGGGTCGCACATCGTAACGACGTCACATACCGACTTCATGCAACCGCACAAACGCTTCGCGCAGGATTACTACTTCTACAGCAGGGATTAAGCGTTCGCGTTATAGCTCGGTCACTTGGTATTTCGCCAAGTACTGTTCAAAGATGGAAATCAAAAACATCTCTCATTCATGACTATTCGCTGTCATGCGTGTAAGAATTGAATATTCTATAATTGCTCAATGGGCCTTGTTCATTTGTTAACCTTGGGTTAACAGTTGAGCGCTTATGAGCAACAGTTACGTTATTTATAATTACTGCACGATTGGGTTTCCATCCAATTCTCAAAACACCTGAAACTTGTTCTTCGATATAACGGTGAAAGGCGCGAATATTCGGTGGTGTATCCTCGCGGCTTAGTGCGTTTAGAGTAAACATTTCCGCTGCTTCATCTGGGCCAATTCCATATCTTTCAAATACTTCGGCAAGTTCATCCGTGCGGTGTTGAGTTGTTTTTTTCACTGCATCAGAAATTTTGCTGCATATTGAGAGTAATCTTATGTTGCTGGCCGTATTTTGTACACACATTAAGAGGGTTTGCGACACAAGCTTTCTATCCGCTATAAGTGTAGGTATGGATCGTGACGGGTTTTGATCAGGACAATAAAGCACAATGGAAAAGTCTAAGTTTTTAATATGTGCAATATATTCATCGGCATTTTTACTTCCACTCAATATGTTTGTAGCTAGTTGATCGTCAACCGAATTATCTTGATGCCACATATCGCTCACAGGGTCATCAGCATTCACGTTATGAAATACATTACATGAAAGTGGCTCTAATCCATGGTCGTTTACGTCGTCGATTACTACGCAGCCATAGTTTTTTAATAAGGCATGAAGTTCTAATGTTATTTCGGGCGAAGCGAATAGGTCTGAGATTAAGCCCTTTTCATTCATTCGATTGACGAGGCGAATGCCAAAGCCTTGTGGGTACCGGTGTTCAAGCAGGGTGTTTCCTTGTACTGAAAGGAGTGGGGTTGATTCCTGATCGAATGAAGAATTGATCCTAAGCATAAGTGACTATTTTACTAAAACAATGTTTGTGAGTCTACTCGCACTTTCAAAATCCCTTTCCTCTGCTATAATCCTGCCACTATGGCAACTCGTTTAGATCAAATTAAAGATGATCGCGTCTCAAAATTAGAAAAAATTCGTGCTCTTGGTGTTAATCCGTATCCATCAAAAATCGCACTCGAGGGCGATCGCGTTTCTGTACATGATGCGCGTGAGGGCATGGGAAAAGTGTTCGTGGTGCCTGGTCGTTTAATGTCGCTTCGTGGCCACGGTGGTTTATTATTTGCCGATTTAGGAGATTCAACCGGGCGCATTCAGTTGTGGATGCAGAAGAATAAACTCGTTGAACTTTTCTCACTTGTGCAGCTTTTAGATGTTGGCGATCACGTTGCAGTAAAGGGAACAATTGTAACGACAAAGACAGGTGAAGTGAGCGTCGATGTTGACGAAATTCAGTTGCTCGGAAAATCTATGCGTCCGCTACCAAGCGATTGGTACGGTTTATCAGATACCGAAGAGCGCTACAGAAAGCGATATCTCGATCTTCTGATGAACGAAGAAGTTCGCAAACGTTTTAACATGCGCACAAAATTAATTAGTGGTGTTCGCTCGTATTTAGATAATTTAGGATTCTTCGAAGTTGAAACGCCGACACTGCAAGTGCAGTACGGAGGAGCTAATGCAAAGCCATTTAAGACGCACTTGAACGCGCTCGATATCCCGATGTTTTTGCGTATCGCCGATGAATTATATTTGAAGAGATTGGTGGTTGGTGGCTACGATCGTGTGTATGAAATTTGTAAGGATTTTAGAAACGAAGGAGTTGATTTGACGCACAATCCCGAGTTTACGATGATTGAATATTACGAAGCATATGCCGATTATCACCGCGTTATGGACGTTACAGAGGGACTCTTTAAGCACCTTGCGCACCTACTCTTTGGTAAACACGAAATGCATGTGCACGAAAATACGATTAACGTTGGCGAAAAATGGCCCCGCATTACGATGACAGACATCCTTAAAGAAAAATTGAATATCGATGTAAATGAAATGAGTCACGAAGAACTTTTGGCATACGCTAAGAAAGAAAAAATCGAAGTGCTCGGCGGTGAAACGAAGGGCCAGTTAATCTTTAGTATTTTTGATCACCGCGTTACGCCATTTTTAGTTGAACCAACATGGATTATCGACTATCCCGAAGACGTCAGTCCCCTTTCAAAACCACACCCGACAAAGCCGGGCTGGGTTGAGCGTTTCGAGGGCTATATTGGCGGCAAAGAAATCTGCGATGGATGGAGCGAGCTTACCGATCCCAAAGTTCAGCGCGAGCGTTTTGAGGGCGACACCAAGGCCGTTCGCAAAGATCGCGAAGAGGCGCAAAAAGTTGATGAAGACTTTATCGAAGCGATGGAATACGGCATGCCCCCAATCGGCGGAATCGGAATCGGCATCGATCGATTAACCATGTTTTTCACTAATACCTGGTCAATCAAAGAGGTCATTTTGTACCCGCTCATGCGGCCGGTTGAATAAGCTTATTCTGGCTACTCTGCTTGTGGGGATTCTTCGAGGCTATCGCCAGCTGCTTCTGCGGGTTCTCTTTTGAGCAATTTTGCGATAAGTTCTGCATGTGAAATTCCAGTTTCTATTTCCCCTTTTTTGAATTTTAGTGCCGCTTCATAACTTTCATGCTTTTGAGTGTCGGTCTCAAATCCTTTATATGTCTCTTTGCCATCGGGGCCCTGTGTCGGCATCAACTCAACAGCAAATCGTTTCACCGCGCCATATTTTCTCTGTGTTTCAATAAAGAGGACTTTTGAGTCTTGCGGAACATCAACGTCATATTCTTTAAGAATTGGCAGCGACTTAATTCCGTCGACTATTTTCTTAATCTGAGCTTTTTCAAGTGCTTTAGCTACCGCTGCAAGTCTTTCAGTGTTTCTAATGAACATGTCTTTTGTTTTTTGTATAATCTCATCTACGGTTTTTCCGTGAGAGAAATGCACAAGCTTATCGTCAGAGGAATTATTTTTTTCAAAAAGATCTACCACATACTCATCTTTGCTTGCATCGAATTTTATATACTGATTGCCGTTTGTGAGCTGTGTTGATCGAATTTTTGGTTTTACTTCGTTTGTAATTGCGAAGCCAGAAACGGTTCCTGTGAATCCTTGTTCATTTAGAATAGGCACGATTTTTTCTCGCAACTCATCGAACCGTTTGTCTAAATCTGCGTGAATTTTGTTTTCTTTCTCTTTGAGTTCAACCGCTTCTTGGTCTACTTTTGGTTCTTCTGCTGTAGCAGGAACATCAGCTTTTGCTGCAGGAGCTAAAGGCGCTGGTGTCGCCCCTGCTGCCTCAGTGCCCGTCTTTTTTCTAAAAGAAAAAGATACGTAGTCTAGATCTTGTGTATAACTTTCTTTCCCGGCTCGAAGTGCATTGAGAATATCTACCAATTCACTATTCAGTAACCCAATTCCACTGCCATTTGAATAAACCATCGTACTGTTTTTTATATCCGTTCCTTTAACCTCAATGTCCGTAAGTGGCCTTGTGGTACCACCTGCAGAACCTATCACGTCGTATGAAATCCCATTTACAATGAATTCACTTCCTTTAATTTTGCATGGAACTTTTTTTATCTCATTCCCCTCTTTGTATGGAAATTCAAATTCGAGAGGATTATTTTCAACGTTAATTTTTTTGCCTTTAAATGGCTCGAGAGCAGCCGCTAATGCCTTTGCGTAGGCAGTTTCAATATTTTCGGTTTCCGCCTCCTGTTTAGGTGCGGCTGGAACACTTGGAGCTTCGCCTGCCGACGCAGGTGCTGACGCAGGCATTATCGGAGCCGCTGCAGCCGGTTCTAGTAATCCAAGTTTGCTCATCATTTCTTTAGTTTTTACTTCAATCCCATCATTTCCCGTTAAAGATGCTGAGTTAGGGTAGGCGAGAACTTTTCCATCCTTGTATGCCGCAACTATATAATCGGTATCGCGTGCAAAAAGGCGAATATAAACATCTCCTTTTGCGAATGAATTTGTAATTATATAATCCTTGTCTGTGGAATCCGATGCCAAATGCACCGTCGGTTCTCCGCCACCACTAAATCCATTTTTTTTCAAAAACGGTATGATCAAGGCACAAAGAGCGTTATAACGCTCATCTAATCTTTTATGTACCTCAGCTTTTTTTGCTTCTAAAGTCAGGGCATTTTGATCTGCTTCTGGTGCAGCGCTAGCGGGAGCCGCATTAGGTACCTCATTTGCAGGAGTTGGCGCAGCCTTTTGTGAGTTTAATTCTTTCCACTGGATGATTTTTTCAAATAAACCGCCGGTTCCTTCATATGAATCTGCATCCATATTATTGCCCCATGTATAAAGTGGTTCTCCCGTGCTATTTTCTTTTAATGGTGTGATCTCAGCTGCGCTGTATTTACCATTTTGGCCCTCAGCCTTTTTGAGAGAAATGGCGATTTTTTTACCATTAGAACTAGTTCCTTCTAAAAAGCTGAAAGGAGCATCATTACTAGTAGTTCGTTTATAGGTTATTTTGCGGAGTGTTAATCCTTTATTATTAAATGTATTGCGAATGAGCTCTTCATTTTTTTGAATTTCTCTTGTCTCGGGTGTAGAGGCATCTGCTTTTGCATCATCTGCAGGTGTGGCGTGAGGCACTGCTGTCTCTGCTACCTCGTCATCTCCTGTTGGCGCTGGCAGTGAATCCTTATCATCGCTGATTGGTCTTTTTTGATTGTTAGTAGCTGCTTCGGCTACGGTCCCCGCTACGGCTCCCGCTGTTGCACCGGCTTCAAGTGACTGAGCGGCATTTTCTGCGGCGAGCTTTTGGTCATTTGGTGGTGCTGCGTTTGGTTCCGCAACGTCATTTTCTCTCGGAGCTGGAAGATCACGATCATCATTAGCGTGTGTTTTTTTTGTTCGAGGTGCGTTTAGAGGATTCGGATCCGCTTCATGACCGCCAGTTTTTCGATACGCCTCGGGTATATCTTCTTGTGCGCTTTCAGGACTTTGTTGATGTACTGGTCTGACTTGTTCAGGTTGTCTCTGTTCAATATGTCCTGGAAGATCTTCGTCAGACTCCGGTCTTGTACTGCCCTGCTTTTCTTGAGTTTTTTGTTGTACTGGTTCTTCTTCATTTATAACTTTTTTTCTCTCAGGATTTTTTATGCCTTTATTTGCTTCTACTGGCTCATTTTCTTCGGGTTCTTGTTCTCCGTCATATGCAGCGCCTGTTCCCATTGCTACTGCATAACGGTCTGCGCGAGAGTATCGTCCCTTACCGATTCTAATTTCGAATTTGAGTCCGGGATCGTATGACATATTTCCTCCTAGATTTTTCGCGGCACGAAGGTATGCAGTGATCACGTTGTAGGCACCATCTGCTGCTAAAAGTTCATCGTCAGAAAATGCGCTACGCCCAAAGTTATTAGTAGGATTTTCTTCAAATGCGTTAAAGTTTGCTTGAATGTTGCCGCTTGTATTTATTGTCGCAATTGACTTGATGGCATCTTCAAGACGATCTACGTGTTGTTCAAGTTCAGTTCCCAATCTGTGTGCACTACGTAGCTGAATGAGCTCACTTGCCCCATTAATAGTATCGACGCACCATTTTTTATAATGTTTTTTGCGTTTAGTTTCTTTCGCTCTTTTGAATTCAGTTGCATCAACTGAACCAAGGGCAGTTGCTCCATCTCCACTCACTTTTTTGCCATCATCACGTTCGTACTGACTTAATCCAAAGTGTATACGTTGGCCAACTTCGTTAAGTTTTTCGGTGTTCTCCTTTGGTTTCTTTTTAGGGGCTTCTTCCTCCTCCTCTTCTTCTTCGGGCGGTTTTTTGGGCCCAGCTGGCGGTAAAATATCCATTTCTGCTTCGGTCGTAGGAGTTCCATCTAAATCTTCAAATTCTATAATGAGTTTCCCCTCTTTAACGGTAATTCCGCTGTATATATCATCTTCCCCTGCCTTATTACAAATAAAGAACCGGTTGATTCGTGATTCCACAATCGAAATGAATTTTAGTTTATTTGCAGGTAATAACGACGTGCATTTTGCCGCAATTTCGTTTGCCGCTATTTTCGCAATTCGTTGTTCCATCGTTGTTCCATCAGTTGGCGGTATGGATTTCTCGTCATCTGTAAATGTACGAGATGCAGTAATGTTTTCAATAACTACAGAATCATCGTCTACAATGCGTCGTAGCTCTTCGAGTTTCGATCTCGCCTGTGTTTTTTCAGCTGCGCTTTCGGTGTCGCACTGCGGTGCTTCTGGTGGTTGTGGTGCCATATATGAAAAAAATTATTCAGGTTCATCTGCATCGTCGTACTCTTCGGCCAGTACGGCCTCGGTCGCGACTGCAGCAAACATTGGTTGTTGATAGAAGGTAGAGATTTGTTGTTTTCGTGTGTCATTCATGCCGTACATTTCGCTTAAACCAGCCTCGCGCGCGTATGGGGCGATAATTCCCGCTTCGTCGAACGCCTGGTTCATTTGCATCGCAAGTGATGAACGAATTTTAAGTACGTTACAAGGTTTCTGTACCCAGAATCGAATTAATACGTGAATGCCCTGATTGTGAAATTCTTTAAATACAATTGAGAATTTTGGGGATTTTAAGACAGCTTCGCTATTATTTAAAATGGTTGTAAATATACGCAGGGCTTTTTCCGTATCGCTGCCGTATCCGAGTGAAACGAGAATTTCTAAACGTGCTTGCTGAGCCTTTGAGTAATTAGTGATTGGTTGAGTCAGAAGGTCGCTATTGTGAATCGTGATTTCTTTATGCTCAAAAGTAATGATTGTCACTGCCTGAAACTCAATTTTCGAAATACGCCCAACGTACGAGCGAATTTTAATAATATCGCCAATCTCAAACGGAGATTTAAAAAGAATCAGTAAGCCCGCAACGTAGTTTTTAATCACGTCGCGTAATCCAAAACTAATACCGAGTGTAATAACGCTTAAAACAAGGGTTAAATCGAGGCCGATCACTTTTAGTGCGAGTGTGAAGGCAACTACGATAATAAAGCCACTCGATATTTTTTCGAGCAGATTGAGTGCTGTTTTTTGTCGTTCGTGAGTTACTTCGATACGATGAATGTATGCTTTCGCAATTTTAATCAGTATTAAACCTCCGACAATAATTCCCACAGCAGCGAGTACGTCAACAAACTTGAGCAAAATGCTTATAAATATATCGGTAGCGTCAATCTCAGAAGATTTGCCGAGTCCCTCAGCGACACTTGAACCAGTTGAAAAAAGTTTTATAGCCATTTTTATGTTTTCTTTTTAAGCTCACTTCGGCTCGCATCCCGCTCAGCGGGAATGCTTCACCTCGTTCGCGCTCGCGACTCCTTGCTTTAGAATCGTCGTGCCGTCTGAACGGCAACCGTGTGCTCGCTTTTTATTTTATTTATCATGTCATTATACCATAATTTATGCCATCCGAGAACACCACTCGCCTTTTTCCCCTATTACAGGCTATAATCTTGCTACATGAATACCCAAATCGATTCCATCGCCGTCGTTGACTTTGGCAGCCAGTACGCCCATCTGATAGCTAACCGAATTCGTCGCCTGAATGTACATAGCGAAATAGTGTTGCCTGAAACCCCCCTTGAAGAGTTTAAAAAATTTAAAGGGATTATTTTGTCGGGTGGTCCGCAGTCGGTGTATGAAAAGGGTGCTCCAACGATAGATAAAAGGATTTTTGAGCTTGGAGTTCCAATTCTTGCAATATGTTACGGTCATCAATTGGCTGCGTATTTGCTTGGTGGAAAAGTAGTGCCGGGAAAAGCGAAAGAGTATGGACTTGCAACGCTCAGTATTGTAGAAAAGAAAAAAACAAATCAGGGGATTTTTGGGGCTTTTAGCCAAAAAACACAGGTGTGGATGTCTCACGGCGATACAGTTGGAAAGCTTGCTCCCGGTTTTTTTAAAGTTGGATCGACCGATGACTGTGAATTTGCGGCGAGCGTGAATCCTACTAAAAAAATCTACACCACTCAATTTCATATTGAAGTAAATCACACGCCCGAGGGTATGAAAGTTCTCGATGCGTTCATTACAGAAACAGGCGTTGCGAGAGCGTGGAGTATGAAACAGTTTTTGGAGCGAAAAATGGCAGAAGTCAAAACGCAAATTGGCGATCGAAATGTATTTATGATGACGAGTGGTGGCGTCGATTCGACCGTTGCCTACGTGCTTTTATCAAAAGCGCTTGGTACAAAACGTGTGTATGGATTGTTCGTTGATACGGGTTTGTTGCGTAAAGATGAGGCGAAGAAAACTGAAAAATTATTAAAGAGGATTGGAATCAAAAACTTTCATGTGCACAATGGTCGCAAAGAATTTTTAAAAAATCTGAAAGGCATTACCGATCCCGAAGAAAAGCGCGCGATTATAGGCAAAACGTTTTTAGATATTCAAGCGGCGGTCTCGAAAAAAATGAAGTTGAATCCGAAAGAGTGGGTGCTTGGCCAAGGTACGATTTATCCCGACACGATTGAGAGCAAAGGTACCAAGCATGCCGATAAAATTAAAACGCATCATAATCGTGTGCCCGAAATTATGCAGATGATCGAAGAGGGGCGTGTAACTGAACCGATCGCCGAACTATACAAAGATGAAGTGCGCGCGCTCGGTACCGAAATGGGTTTGCCAAGAGAAGCGGTGTGGAAACACCCGTTCCCTGGTCCGGGACTTGGCGTTCGTATTTTATGCAGCAATGGTGAAGACGTACTGCCGAACGAGTACATGGTCCACGAAGAGGCAATTAATGAATATTTATTGCAGTATAAATTAAGTGGCGTCATCGCGCCGATTCGCAGCGTGGGTGTTGGTGGTGATTGTCGCTCGTATAAAAATCCTCTTATTATTTGGGGTAAAAAACAGTCGATGGAATCTCTCGAAAAACTTTCAACCTACCTAACCAATCACTTTCCTGTCGTGAATCGCGTGTGCTTGCTCGTTACGCCCGAATGCATAGAAAAAATCGCTGCGCGCGCGGGATACTTGAGTGACGCACGAATCAGGCTTACCCAAAAACTCGACGATGTTGTTATGAGATTCGCCGAAAAAAATAGGATTATGGGCGACGTTTGGCAGTTTCCGAGTGTGCTCGTTCCCCTCTCTATCAACGGAATAAAAAAAGACGTAGTCGTGCTTCGCCCAATTTGCTCCGACGAGGCCATGACCGCGCATTTTTACAAAATGAGTTATCCGAAGCTCGCGACACTCACAAAGCTTCTAAAATCGAGTGTTTCGGGCGTCCTCTTTGATATTACGAATAAGCCCCCCGGCACAATTGAGTGGGAGTGAAATCATCTAAAACCCCGGAAAAAAGTCCGTCATTATGTGCGAGCTTGGTACTCCCATTTTTTCGAGTATATCGGTAAAGGCAACCACCATGCCGCGAGGACCTGAAATATAAAATGCACGTTCTTTGTAGTCAGTGCAGTTTCGTGCAATTATTTCACCGGTGAGACTTCCGCGCTCGCCTTTCCAGTCAGTAGGAATATTCGCCACATCAGAAAGATTGTATACAACCTTAGCGCCGATTTTTTTCTCGCACTCGTCGAATAACTCCCGGTACGCAATTTCGTTCTCAGTCTTGTTTGAGTAAAATAAAACGACGTCTGCTTTGCTTTGTCCGTTTGCATTTTTCGCATGTAAATCCATCAAATATTTCATCATAGAGCGAAACGGAGTAATTCCGATGCCGCCTGCGATAAAGGCAAGTTTTTTGGGTTCTTTGGGCAGCGTAAAATCACCCGAAAGTTGCGAAATAATAATCGACTCTCCTATAGGTAATTGTAAGAGTGCTTTTTTATACGCACTGCACGTTGGGTAGCATCGAATACCAAGTTGTACGGTGTCTTCTGTCGGCGATGAGGCGAGTGTAAAGTAGCGGCGATTTCCGCGATTATCCGGGTGCTCGTAGCCGAGTGTCCACTCAACATACTGTCCTGGTTTATAGTCGAATGGTCGGTCTGGTTTAAACGTAAAGTGCCACGTGCCGCTCGCGTCTTCTGTCTTCGAAATGAGGGTTAATACGCGTTTGCCTTTCGGGCTCACAATGTACGAATATGCATTTCCTGCAAGTAACGCGAGCTCGGGCGTAAAATAGAAAGCACCAATGTGAAAAAATGGCGCAAATAAAATGCCGGTCAAAATGCCATAGCCAAGTCGCAGCAAGTGCGTCGGTGGTGTGGTAAGTGGTTCAGTGAGCATCACGCAGGCAAAGAAAACCATCGCAGTACTTGAGAATAGTTTTCCAACGGCGATTTCTGGCGACATTCGTGTGATGGTAAAAAGAATGGTCGAAATACTTGCAGCTGCAAAAAAGCTCAGAACCAAATCGAAGCGGTGGATTTTTCGAGTAATCAATATTCCTCCAATAATAACAAAGGGAAGCATAGAGAGTGATCCAACCCACCATGTTGCGGGCTCGTGCAGCGCAAACGAGGTAACGACTACCGCAAACGCAGCCGGATTAAACACATGTTTTTTATCGATTGCGAAAATATATTTGCTCGCCATTGCCCACACTCCTGCCCACAATAAAAACATAAATCCTGCGCGGTCGAATGCTACTGGTGGCGTAATAATAAGCGCTAAAATAAAGGCAGTAATGTACACGGATTCAACGTTTGCCGGTACTTTATAAACCTTTGCAAATACATAGTTTATCGCCACACACACCACGGTAATTACGAATACAGAAGCCGCCAAATCGAGAGGATTAAACGACAAAATGCCCATGGAACTTTCAATAAGCGCCACAACAAGAAGTCCAAAAACATAATATAAAATAAGGCGATACATGGTGATTGAATTGACGAGTCGGTCGATGAGGGTGAGCATGCAGAGATAAGTTAGATGTAAGAGATGGTAGAGATGTAATAGTATTTAGAGGAATTTTTCGAAGCCACTTGTCATCGTTGCTACGCCCGTGGAATCAATTATATACCCTTCGAGCCCGGGATATTTTTCTGCGAACTCGATCCCCTTCTCTCCCATTGCAAAAATGGCTGTTGCAAAACGATCCGCCTCGTAAATGTTATTTGCAATAATCGAAACACTTCGTATTTGCGCGCTTCCCCCCTTACTCTCTTGTTCTCTTTCTCCCTTACGCTCTGTTTTTCCCCAAATATGTTCCCCCCTCTCGTACGTTCCCGATGTCGCAATTCCCTGACCGCTCAGGTGCACCACTTTCACAATTTCATCAGATTTAAACGGATTTCGAATCCCGACCTTCCATGGTTCTTTGTCTGCATTGAATCCATGAGTCTGAATATCGCCCGCTATTTCAACGTAAAACGAGCTAAACCCGCGTTTTAAAAGGATTTGCGCCGCTTTATGAATCATCCATCCTTTCACTAAACCAGAGGGGTCTAAAAGGCCATCAGGGCGTTTTATGTCGAAGTATCCGTTCGTCAGTTTTTTTGCCTCTTCGCATAATGAAAAAACCTCGATTATTTCAGCGCTGTACTCGTTCGGCAGTACCTCGCCGCGATTAATTTTAGAAATTTCACTGTCGGATTTATAGGTGCTAAAGCGGGCATCAATTTGTGTATAGTACTCAAAAATAGCCTCGAAGTCGTTCTCGGTAACATTCGCGTCGATTACCTCGATAGAGAGCGGCATTCCCATCATAAATCGCTCAACTTTCATAGTGGGTTTTATTAGTTTTTTGCCAATGCAAGAGCTCCCATAACCGATTTTATCGTCGCCGGTGAACTCGCAGATGCTCCCGACACAACGTTAATGTTTGCGCTTTGAGCCGCAATAATCTCACTCTTCAAGATTGGCATCGCGCGTGTATTTACCTTGATCGAATTTTCTTGATCATTTGGATACTGCAAAAAGACTACGTTGGTAATTTTGCCCCCCGCAATTTTTACCTGTACTTGAATGTTTCCATAAAACGCATCAACAACGGGCCCCGTGAAAGTGCCGTCTTTGTATAGAGCGGTAGTTTTTGGTGCTGGAGTTGTAGTGGTATTGGTGGTTGCCGGTGCAGTCTGAGTTGTTACTGGCGGTGCCTCAATTGGCGTTGGCGTAGGTACTACTTTGTAGCTTGCAGGTAAGTCATCGTCATCTTCATCCTCTTCATCGTTATCATCGTCATTAAATATTGAAAAATTTGTTGATGTATTTTGCGGTGGGATCGCCGATGCATCAGTCGTTGGTTCGGTAGTAGGCACTGCAACGGGCGTTCCAAATGTTTTATACACGTAGAGGGCGAATAAAATGACTACAGACGATGATAAAAGGAATTTTTTCATATGCCAAAAGATAGTACTATGTATCGTCGGTTAGGCAATGCATAATTATTGCGTAATAATTCGCTTATTGCAAAGTACAGGTTTGGACGTTTTTCGCAGCTATTCCAGCAAATTCCTGTGCAAACTGTGTAAATTTTTCTGCCGAATCGGTCGTTAAAAATTGTCTCTCCCCATTTTTCGTCAGTTGTTTTTCGATCTCAGGGTGCCTTGCTAAATACTCCACCAAACTTTGTGCGGCAATTTCGCCCGAGTGTATAACATTCACGCCTTTCCCCATGAGTCTTCGAATATCAGTAATCATGAGCGGATAATGTGTGCAGCCAAGCAACAATGTATCAATGTTGTGCGTCTGAATAGTTCGTAAATATTTTTTCAAAATAGATTTCGCCTCTGGTTTTTTGTGCCATCCTTCTTCGATAAACGGCACCAGCAAGGGGCATGCCTGCTGCGCTACCTGTACGGTTGGGTCGAGTTTTTTTAATTCAACTTCGAAGGATTTTGACGCAACGGTTCCTTTTGTCCCAATGACTCCAATCCTCTTCGTCTTTGTTGCTTTTATTGCGGCCTCAACAACGGGTCTCACTACTCCCAAAATTTTTCGATCTTTATATTTCGAGTCAGGATTTCTCAAATATTTTTCCTGCAACTCTCGCAGTGCCTGGCTGGTTGCGGTAAAGCAGGCCACGATAATTAATCGTGCACCTTGCTCAAATAAATAGCGCACCGCCTGGTCGGTATATTCGATAATCGTTTCTTTTGAACGATTTCCGTACGGTGTACGCGCATTATCTCCCAAGTACAAATAATCGTACTGCGGCAATTCTCGCATGACCTCTTTGAGTACCGTGAGCCCGCCAAAACCCGAGTCGAAGACACCAATCATATGGCTAGTATATCGTGGATTGTATCTGCTGTAACGCAAAAGTGTCACCGGTGACACTTTTCAATCACTCAAATAAGTTCGAATGATTGTCGGTGGCGTGAAATGTTATGACTTCGTGATCTTTCGAATCCAAATCCAATCTGTAAATAAGCACCCAATCGCCTTCAATATGACAATCTCGAAAATCCTTCCATTCACCCTGAAGTGGATGATCCTTATATCTCAGATTCAGGACTTCTCCATCAGCCAGTTGTTCCATAACTACATGGAGTTTTTTCATATCTCTGCGCCCAGAGCTTTTCAGTTTTGCATAATCTTTTCTGAAACGTCGAGTTGTTTGAGTTATTCTCATTAAAGATCGTTGAGTGAGTCGAAGAGCGCTTTTTTACTCGCATATTTTTTAAGGTTCTGTTTTATTTGAGTACCTCGTAAATCTTCCGCGAGCCTTTTATTTGGCACTTTTGTTGGCAAAAATGGGAGTCCGCCGGTTCTCTTTATTTCGGTATAAAAGATAGTAATGGCTTGTGCAGGACGAATACCTTGTTCGGCGAGAATATATTCAGCTTCTTTTTTTAATTCGGAGTCGACGCGGTGTTGCATTCGTGTGGTTGGCATAGAGTTTGAAGATTAGTATTTGTGAGTATAACTGTACTCCATTTGTCACCTATTCTCAATGCCTGGGTATTTGTATCACATGAATATGAACTGGATATGAACAAAAAATGAACGCATTGCTAAAAATGGCTTCAAATATATGTATATTTGTCCTAAAAATAATTACTGGCACAAAAGTTCTTCTTCAGTTTTCTCTTCGCAGAACTGGCAGACATTGAGAATAGCGGGTGGAGTATCTTGAGGATACGATTGAGCAACCTGCTCTGTTGAATTTGCCGCCGTTTCATCGGTGAGCGGTTTTATTTCATTGGTATCTTTTTCGACGCACGATATAAGCGTCCACCACGTATGTTTATAGATATCAGAACGTTCAATAATACCGAGGACTCTACAGTCCGCCGCCGTAGCAATCTCATAAAAATCTTCTTGTAGCCCGTCAGTGATACACGCGCCGACATCGGCGAGAGGGCCAGGAGTAGGTGTGGTCTCTTCTAATTCGATAATAAAATTTGGTCCAGCACGTTTGTAGCCAACTGTTCCCTCAGTATTAATACTGTCTGTTGGATTTGGTTTCTCCCATCCTGTCGTGCAGAGCTCAACAGTTCCTTTAAGTGCTTTCATCGAATCGAGGCCGTATCTTTTAGAAGGTGCCCCGTTTAGATTCGTAATGTGATTTTGGCGGTTCAAAGCGGCATTCGCCTCAGCTTTGACCCTTTTGTACTCCGCGGCAACCTGATCTGCGTGTGCAGGTTGCGTATTTAATGCAGCTGCAATAACAAGCGGTGCAACAGTGAGATTTTTCTTAGCAGGCGTATTCTCCATATGGTTTACTATACCTCTAATGCGTACTTTGGTCAATATGCGGTAGGGCACAAAAAAAGAGCCCTTCCGGCTCCTATCCCTCTAACTCCCTAATTCTCTATATTTTGTCTCCCCGCCTCTCCGGATCCTATGAATACCAGGTAAAAAGATTTTGTTAGGTAAACGTGGATTAATTCCGGAGAAGCAAGAGAGCAAAGGGAGACCAACCCCTTTTGACGCTAATATTTTAAGCGTCTGCTGTGCTTTGGTTTTATTTTTGTCGAACCATAACGGCTACCCGTGGTGAGCGCAACATGACGACGTAAAGTCGAAAACATGGGCTCCGAGTGTTTGTTTTTGTTTGAGTGGATCGGACGGTCTGTTGTGATTCCGATCCATCGCAGAGCAGAAAGAAAAGCAAGATATAGAGTACGGTTCGCTTTGAGACTCACTAATTTTTATATTTGTTTGTGAGAGCTGTTTGTATTTTTGTTTCTTGCTCTTCTCTCTGCCTTGCAATATCATTTATCTCCTGTAAAGAAGTATGATGATTGAGAAGTGTTTCTGGCTGGTTTTCAAAATAACAAATTCACGTCATTGTATCAAAAACATTCTAAAGCGCAAATAATACCAGTTGACGATGACTCATTCTATTTCTAAATTCGAACATTACAGGTTACAGGGCTCGTTGTTTTTGGTCGTTGGCATAGTTATTGGTACCTTGCTTGCTATTCAAATCCGCTCCGATACCTATGTTTCAAATGAGGGAATTTCAAAAACACTCCAAATAGAGCGTAGTTTATTACAGTCTTTTACCGTGAATCACGAAGATCTTTCAGTTGAGCTGCAAGAACTACAGAAGAAAAGAAAGGAATTAGAAGTAGTAACAGAGAAAAATTCCTCTAAAAAATTGCAAAATCAACTCAAGTTATTACGTGAGAATGCTGGTATACAGCCCCTTGCCGGTTCCGGTATTCGTATAACTATCGAAGATGGCGTCGCGGGTGGTAGTTATCTTACCGCTGCCGATATGCGTGATATTGTTAATGTACTTTTTCTACAAGGAGCACAGGCTATCACGGTCAATGGTGCTCGTGTCAGCTCACTTATGCCAATTCGAGATGCCTTCGATACGGTATTTTTAGGCAACAGGCAGGTCTCTTCTCCTTTTACAATTGAAGCAATCGGAAACTACGAAGCGCTTTTCTATGGAGTAAAAGAAACGAAGATCAAAAAAATAAAAGTAGTAGTTGAAAGAGTTGGGAAAATTTCAATACCTTCGTATGATTCATTAAAACCTTTTGTTGATACAAAGCTTCTTGTTCCCGATACGTTACTTTCATTATGAAGAAAATTCTTGCAATTATTATTCTTATTACATGCACTCTACTCGTTGTGCAGGCTCGTTCGTATCGTGACGCAAAAAACAGTGGAGTAGTGACGAGCAAAAATATTATTTCCGAGGTGAGTGTTTTTCAGTTGGCAAACCAAGAAATGAGAAAAACAGTGGCAGATGAACACAAAAAAATAGACATTTTAAGCTCTCAGCTGGCCGAACAGTCCATTGTACGTGAAATAGATGCATTGCGCCTTGCTGCAGGATTAGAGGCCGTCACGGGCGAAGGTATAGAGGTAACGATCGATAAATCGGTACCTGCTTTTTGGGTAGTTGATTTACTCGCACAGCTCACGAGTAGTGGGGCAGAAGTGTTGGCTATTAACGGGAATCGATATCTTGATCGAACTGCTGGTCTGCGAGACGTTTCAGGGGGGCTATTAATGCGTTCGAACTTTTTAAGGCCTCCTTATACTATTTCAGTAATTGGACCTCAAATAGACTTACGTAATGCAGTATCGCAGACTGGAGGATTTGTGGATCGCATCAAAAAAGCATTCCCCGATTTAAAGGTTATCGTTGCTCAACGAGATAGTATTGTTATACGCTAACGTAAGAAATACCAAAACACAGGCTGTAGCGCGAGAAGTGTGTATGTAATAACTGCAAAAGCAGTCTTATTGTCTTTCTCTTTTACAACGAGTTCTTTCAAGATAGTAATCTCCTTCTCTTTATCTTCGACCTCTTTTTTCAAAAGATCGATTTTAAAGCCCTCATTAGAGTCTGAATGTTTCATGATCGGCGCTGTTTGAGCTGCAATATTTGCAGCAATCATTCCCTGCTGAGAAGTGGTAAGTCGTAAGATTTGAGTTTCGAGTTCACTCATGTGTGCCTGTGTATGCTCGTGTTTTTTCTGAGAATCATTTAGTCGTTTCTGTGCTTCTTCATACAAATCTTTGTAAAAACTAGCATCTGCCTGAACTCCAATAAATTCGCGTGGAGCTGTTTGTGTTATTTGTGATTCTTGCTGATTTGCATTGTGAATGAGTGCATTAATTTCTTGAGCAGAAGGTGCGTTAGAAAAAGAAGAGTTGCTGCGTGCAGAAGTTCCTCGAATTACATTATCTGTCTGAGTGTCGACATGTTTAGTTACGAGTGTTCCCTTCGATAATTCGATAATGTCGCTTTTGCGTAACCAAATGCGTCCGCTTTTTTGGTAGGCTGGTAGACGCCCGCTTTTAATGTATCTGTCGATTGTTCGTACCGATACGTTGAGTATTTTGCTCGCTTGTTGTCTGTCTACTGTTGAAGATTGTTGAGTGAGAGTTGTCATAGTGTTTAAGACGTATCGTGTCTATAATGTCGACAGATATGTCTCCCGCATTTAAAAACTTATTTGTTATAAAGTCAATTTTCTTAGAATTGTCAAAATAACTCTCTATGCGCAAGTTCACTCAAGAAGAAATGCAAAATAAAAAACGGTCTGTGCAATCGGTAAATAAACTCACACGACACCCTCTTGTACTTGTGCTCGACAATCTGCGCTCTGCGCATAATGTTGGTGCAATTTTCCGCACTGCCGATGCGGCACTTTTAGAGAAAATTTATTTAGTTGGAGTCACGCCCCGACCGCCCTCGGCTCATATAGACAAAACTGCACTTGGTGCGGCAGATGTCGTGCAGTGGCAGTATTTCGAGACTATTTCAGAAATTTTAGAGGATTTGGAAAAATCCGGGTATACACTCGTCTCACTTGAACAAACCGACACGTCGATCCCCTATTCCTCTCAAAAAGTTTTTTTGAAAAAAGAATTCCCCATTGCATTGATAGTCGGGAACGAAGTTTCGGGAGTTTCGCAAGAAGCGTTAGATGTGTCTGACTACTCGGTGGATATCCCCATGTATGGTCGCGCCTCATCATTGAATGTTGCCACTGCAACGGGGATTGTTGTGTATGATATACTGCGTCGCCTATGATTTCTCTCGATTTTTATAACAAAACCCGTACGACGGTTAGCCAACTCCTTTTTAAAAAACTCCTCGATTCTGCCATGAAGGAGTTAGTCCGCGATGGTCGACTATCCAAAAATGATTGTTGGTCGGTCGAGGTCTCATTAGTTGGAACAAAAGCGATTACTCAACTGAATACCCAGTATCATAACAAGTCACGACCTACAGACGTTGTATCGGTAAGTTATTTTCAGGATATGTTTGAAAATGGGGACATGTGGGGCAATGTAATGCAGGGTGGCAAAAAAATGCAGGGGTACAAATGTGAAGCTGGCGGGCCAGCTTCACTGGCCGGTGAAATTTTCATTAGTGTTCCCTACGCGACTATCCAAGCAAAAAAAATTGGACAGTCTTTGAACGATGAGCTCAAGTTTTTATTCGTACACGGACTCTTGCATGTCTTTGGATACGATCACATGAAGCCCGACGAAGAGTCGCATATGCTTAAGCTTACGTACAAAATATTGGGGCGAAAATTGTAAAAGGCTTTGATTTTGGTTCGTGACAAAAAAATCCCCCGAATTATTCGGGGGATTTTAAGTACTCATAGAGTAGGTGGAATACAAAGTCCTAAAGGACTATGTGATTACCAGCTGTCGCCTTGACCTTGGTCATCGCGGCTGCCACCATTGTAACCACCACTATTGCGGCGGAAACCTCCCTCGCGTGGAGCTCGTGGCTCCATAGGGCGTGCTTCATTAACTGAAACGCGGCGACCGTCGATTTCTTTGTCGTTGAACATTGAGATAGCAGCTGCTGCCTCATCGTCGTTAGACATAGTTACGAAGCCAAAGCCTTTTGATCGGCCTGACATACGATCCTTGATAACGATTGCTTCGTCGACATTACCTGCTGCAGCAAATGCTGCGCGTAGACTGTCGTCTGTAGTAGCCCATGCTAGGCCTCCTACGTATAATTTCTTTGCCATACTGTGAAAAACTTAATAAATAGAGAATTCGGCGAGTCTCAAGTTGCATTCTCTGATTCATACACTGTATGGCTTACTGTCGACCTAACCATAAGCCCAGGATTACTTAAAGAAACGCAAACTAAGAAACAAAACCGTAGCAATTGTGAGCTTGTATGCCGATAAAGTCAACTAAATGGCTTTAATCCTGAATTAATGCTGAAGTCGGCTTTGAATACTTGCTTCTTCTTCTTCGGGTGTTGGGTCTCTATACGTAAGCCATTTTAGTGCGTTTTCTTTTTGGTCTAGCGATAATAGTGCCCATTCGTCATCTGAAAATGGACCCTTAGTAAGGTTTGGTGTTGGCGTTGTTCCAAATACGCGATTAGCTGCTGTATGTGCCATCATTCGTATTTTGTTTAAAATATTTGGGCCATTATTTACCTCTGCCCTATTGTCTATGCCTTCGGCTGCTCTTCCCAGCCGGTCACTATTTAGAGTAAGAATATTCGCCATATAATGCTACTATAACATAAATATACGTTTTGCGCAAGATCGCATTTGTACACATACGTTATATTCTTCTTTTATATCGAAAATCAATATTGTCGAATTTTATCCCAATTTGCTGCCGTTTTTTACCTCTGCGTCAGGAACCGCGAGTACGACTTTGCCATCCTCTCTATAAAAACCGGTGACTAAAAACTCTGATATAAAAGGGCCAATTTGTTTTGGTGCAAAATTTATGACACCGATTATTTGCTTTCCAATAAGCTCTTCTTTTGAATATAACTCGGTGATCTGCGCGCTTGATTTTTTAATACCATGCTCCCCAAAATCAGCTGTAATCTTGTATGCAGGCTTTCGTGCTTCCGGAAAACCCTCAACCGCAATAACGGTCCCAACCGCGATGCATACCTTTTCGAAATCGCTCCATTGTATTGTTTGCATAGGATTTTGAGAATGGTCGGGGTGCTGGGACTCGAACCCAGGGCCTCCTGGTCCCAAACCAGGCGCGATAGCCAACTTCGCCACACCCCGATATTTACTCACTGCGTACGTCGCCAATGAATATAGCCATCTTTTATAATCTTTTCAACCTCATCTGAAACAGAGCTGCATCTCGTGTTACAATTTAGCTCGACTATGACAAAACTTCTTTCTGAGCTTACAGGAATGCCTATTTACGAGGATTCAATGCCAACAGGGCCTATTGCTCTTATTCGTGATGTTATTATCGATCCTGATACGGGCGCGCTGGTTGCATTTATGACACACAATCGAAAGGTTTTGTTGCTTCGCGATACTCGTTTTTTTCAAAGTGTTTTCTTTGTTCACTCAGGTGAAGATCTGCTTGAGCAGAATGAGGTGGTACGCGTGCATAAAATCCTTAAAAAAATTCCCTCTGTACTTGGTTTGCCCGTGTATATAGATAAAAAGGATGAGAAAAATGAATACGTTGGCCGTGTCGTTGATTTAGAATTAGATATTACTATTGGTAATCTCGTCAATATCTACACTTCTAAGCTATTTTTGTTTGTGAGATATAGCGAAAGAATCCTTTCAGCAAAAAATATTATTGAGATTACTACTGATAGTATTTTGATTAAAGATTCTAGTAAGGTCAAAGCAGCAAAAAAAGTGGAGGTTGAGTTGGTGCCTGCGTAAACCGATACGGTTTTGCATAATTTTTGTGCCTCCAAATTTGGGTGGCAGTGCTTTCGGCATGGTAACAAAAAAGCCCGACTTTTTAGGCCGGGCTTTTTAATAGATCTTTTTAAGGGTGGCAGAATCATGGGTTCGGTCCTCGCGGATCCTCGCCGGTGCTCGTGCCAAAGGCACTCCATGACACTCGCTGGTGCTCGTGTCTATTGTCCTGTAGAAGAACCAACTTGAAGGATTGTGTTCACGAATGCGAATGAAGCAACGATGATCACGATACCAATAACTGAGAAGAGAAGGATTTTTTTTGCTTTACCTACGTTATCTTCGTTACCAGCAGCGCTTACGTATAAGAAACCTCCGTAAATAACCATAACCACTGTAAGAAGACCTAAGAAGGTAAGGAAAAAGTTAACGACAGTCAAAATAATGCCACGAAGGCTTGTTTGACCACCAGAGAGCTGGCTTACGATTGGAATAGAATCTTGTGTAGGATCAAGGGCTGCTTGTGCGAATGCAACATTAGCTCCGAAGAGGTTGAGCAGAAGTAGTCCTGCGGTAGTAAGACCAAGGGTCAACGCGAACTGTTTGATTGCTTTCATAGAGAATAAAGATATTAATTTATTTTGTATCAGATTATGATACCACTTTTTGAGTTTACTTTCAATCCCCCTACAGGTCAAAAGCCCCAGGCACTTAGTAGTTGACAGATATTACCGCTCTCCTATTACTCGCGCCTCCATCTGGAGAGTGATGTCGAATTTTTCTTTTACTGCCTTCATTGCGGCTTCTTTGAGCGCCATTATATCTGCGAAGGTTGCATTGCCTTTATTAATGAAAAAGTTTCCATGTTTTGTGCTGATTTCTGCGTCACCGATCGAAAATCCTTTTAAACCCGCTTGATCAATTAACATTCCTGCTGATTTTTCTTTTGTTGGATTTTTGAAAAATGATCCTGCTGAAAATCCAATAGGTTGTTTTGCTAATCGCGCTTCATTTACTTCTTTCATGAGTTTTTTAGATTCTTCTGCATTGCCGGGTTTGAGTTCCATAACTACTGAAACCACGATATCGATTGAATCTTGCAGAGAGGTGTGACGGTATTCGAAATTAATGCCATTTTTATTTTGACGAAGGTCGATAGTGCGAAGTCCGTCATGTGGATTAAATACATCGATTGAGCGAACGAGTGCGCCAGTTTCTATCGCTGGTACGCCAGCGTTCCCCCATACTGCGGCGCCGATTGACCCGGGTAGTCCATAGAGCGGTTCAACTCCGGTTAGATTATGTTTTACCGCCTCATTTACGATTTGAGCCCAGAGTGCTCCCCCATCGGCTTGAATGAAATTCCCTGAAACAGTCATTGAAGAGGCGATGTTTTTTATCACCAGCCCACTGAAGCCTTTATCGGTAAAAAGAATGTTGGTACCGCGACCGATAATGACATAGGGAATGTTTTCTTTGTACGCAAGCGAGATTGCCTGCATAAGTGATTCTTTCGTTCGTGCTTCAAAAAAGAGGTCGGAGACTCCCCCAACCCGAAAGGTTGAGTGTGACTTTAAGGCTTCGTTTTGCCGAATAGTGGGCAATTCGTTTTTTATCTTTTCAAAATTCATGAGTCTGCTAGTATAGGCGAGCCCATTTTAGCACTGTTTATGTATCTTGGTGGGTAATACCATTGGCCGCTTTAGCTCAGCTGGTAGAGCAACAGTTTTGTAAACTGTGGGTCGTCGGTTCGATTCCGACAAGCGGCTCCATCGATTAGATCAATAGAGTGAATTAATCTTTTTGTCGTGAAAAACTAAACAGACTATTGTATATTACGTTGGACATATGTCTTTAGATTTAGATATTGTTTCCCGATATAAACAAGGCCAGAGTGCCCAGCAAATAGCTGATGTATTTGGGGTGAGTATTAAAACTATCTACAGGCATTTAATTAAGTCTGGAGTTGAGCGCAGGAATGCAAAAGAACAAAATAAGATTAGGTTTGATTCGAAACCTCTTAGTTATAACTTTAAAGATCCACTGCTCAATATTGAGAAAGATTTATTTCTTGCCGCTCTAATGTTATACAAAGGCGAAGGTGCTAAATCTGGTAATACGGTGGATTTTGTGAATTCTGATAAGGAAACCCTTTTGGTTTTTATGAAGTTTTTGCGTGAGATATGTGGAGTACAGAAAGACAAAATTAGAATATATCTATATTGTTTTAGTGACCAAGATATCCCGAAAATAATTGATTATTGGTCTCGTGTTTTAGCTGTTCAGAAATCACAGTTTACTCAGCCATATATTCGACAGACACTGCCAAATTCTCCTAAAAAGCTTTCGTACGGAGTTGTACATATTCGTTATAATGATAAGAAGTTGCTTGAAAAAATACTGCATATGTGCGAAAAGGTATTGTGCGATTTGTTAGTTTGAAAAATGGGCAGGTAGCGAAGTGGCTAAACGCAACAGACTGTCAAAAGGCAGCCTGTAAGGGAAACCTTACAGTAAACTTTCCGGGATAACGGTGAAAGCTAAGTCTTTAACGAGATATGCTAATACCGTGGGAACTTCAACATTGTTGGAGAGCGCCGTAGAGACTAGATACCGGAATACCTTCATCGAGAAATCGGAATGGTAAAGATATAGTCCATGCCTATGAGAAATCTTAGGGACACATGAAATCTGTCGGCTTAACGTCTTCGGGGGTTCGAATCCCTCCCTGCCCACCATTAAAAAAGCGAGCGGTTCTGCAAAGCAGAGTTAGTCTGTTTTTTTTGTTATGACAGTCGTTCTCTTGATTGATTTGAATTATGTGTTTTAATGAAGCGCATCGTTTCTCTATTAATTTTTGATTATCATGCCTCGATTTTCCGCAGAATTAACTTTACATAAAGGAGATATTTTTGAAACTTGCCCTAGGGCGTTAAGCCTAGATAACTCTATTCCTGCATATTTGGTACTTGAAATGAGTAATCGTGCGATGCGAGTTGCTGAAATTGGCGGACAAAACAGAGACGAACTTGAAGTGCCGTCCTCAGTGCTCGGAGTTCGCAAATGGCAAATGCGATGCGAGGCGGGCGGTACGATCGATGGTTATTTAAAATCAAAGTTACCTCAATTGCGTCGACATCTAACTAATTTTCGTTACGCGCATAAAATTGGTGCCCACACGGAATTGTGTACACCCTATTACTCTGATCCTGTTGATGCAGTGAGTATTATTAATCATACCGATTCCCCTGCCTTTTATCAATCGCAGTACCTTTTATTAGAAAACGGCACGGTGCTTCCAAGTATGCGATTGTTTGATCTTGGTTTAATGGGAATTATTCCCGAGTCAGGTATAAGACGTAACGATGATGGCGGCGCGTCAACATATAACTGCGGCATAGACGATTTGGTTACCCCGCGGCAGCTCGATGCAGTTGGTCAGTTTGCAACACGGCACGATTTGCTCATGCATACAGATTTGTATGCGCGCGCACGGCTATTTTCGACTAACCAATACGACGGATTAGACAGGATAGAGGGTTACTTTAAAGATGATACTGTCAAAAATACTCGAGTATATTCTGACCTAATTGAAGCCTATGAAGCAGTGAGCGATTTTAGAGATAGATTACGCAAGTAACTCCCCTACTACCTTGCTCACGACTTGCCCGTCCGCTTTGCCTTTTACCTTTGGCATCATCGCGCCCATGACTTTGCCAAAGTCTGCCTTTGAGCTCGCGCCGCTTAATGCAATAGCCTCTTTTGCAATGGCCCTAATTTCGTCTTCAGACAGTTGAGTGGGCATGTATGTCATTAAACATGCAATCTCGGCTTCTTCGCGTGCCGCCATGTCATCGCGGCCGCCTGTTTTAAATGCTGCAACAGAATCGCGGCGGCTCTTGATCTCTTTATTCACCAGTGTGAGTACTGCTTCATCACTCGCCTCTTTTTTCGCGCCGTCTGAAACTTCAAACTTCATAATTGCTGCTTTGAGCATTCGTAGCGCACCAAGTTTTATTTCTTCTTTCGCCTTCATCGCGTTAAGTAGGTCGGTATTGATTTGATCGCGTAACATAAAAATAAATGTTTATTGAATAAAGCGCCTACAGAGTAATCGAATCTTTCTGGAAAGTAAAAAGGCGGAACCTTTCGGCCCCGCCTTTTGTTTTCTTCTCTCTTCTAGTCCCCTGCTTATACAATCCCGCGAACTTTCATAATCTGATCCAATCGATCGAATGCAGAAATAAACGCACCCATACGGTACGTAGTATCATATTTTGTGTGCATTTCATCTACACGTCTCCATGCGTTCACCATGATCTCTTTCAATCGAGTTTCTACTTCTTGCGCACTCCAGTAAAAGTTAGCCTGATTTTGAACGAGCTCAAAGTAGCTGACGGTTACGCCACCCGCATTTGCCAAAATATCTGGAATAACGACAATCCCCTTTTGCTTCAAAATTTCATCTGCTTCAGTCGTGGTTGGGCCGTTAGCAAGCTCTAAAATCATCTTCGCCTTAACATTGTTTGCATTCTGACTAGTCACTTGATTCTCCAGGGCTGATAACACGAGAATGTCGCATTCTAGCTCTAATAACTGCTCGTTGGTTAGTCGTTCGCATTTCTGACCAGCCGTGATGCTTACGTCTTGGCATTCCTGAATGCTGCCCTTTTCAAACTTGCAGCTGAGTGCATTCGTAACGTGGATTCCGTCTGGTGAATAGATACCTCCTTTTGAGTCAGATACTGCAATGACTTTGTAGCCCGCCTTGCTGAGGATTTCTGCACAGTGACTACCCGCGTTTCCAAATCCCTGAATAACCACACGAGTATTCTTTGGTTCGAGCGCCTTCTGTTTCATAACTTCGTCGAGAACATAAAATCCACCTTGAGCAGTCGCCTTATCACGACCAAGTGAACCTCCGTAGGCGAGCGGCTTACCAGTGACTACCCCAGAAAGAAATGCGCCACCTTTAACTTTTGAGTACTCGTCGGCGAACCATGCCATAATTTGTCCGTCAGTATTTACGTCAGGAGCTGGCACGTCGAGAGTTGGACCAACGAATGGAGCAATCGATTCGGCATACTTACGAGTCATGCGTTCTAGTTCTCCTTTTGATAATTCTTTTGGATTTACGATAATGCCACCCTTGCCACCGCCGAGTGGAATACCAACGACAGAACACTTGAAAGTCATGAGTGTCGCGAGGGCTTTAACTTCTTCCATATTGACATCTTGGTGGTAACGAATGCCGCCTTTGTACGGGCCAGGCAAGTTACAGTGTTGCACTCTAAATCCTGTAAAAACTTTTACGTCGCCCGAGTCCATTTTTACCGGAACACTCACTTGAATTATGCGATCAGGATTACTCAAAATGCTCTTTGCGCCTGCGCCCAGGTGCATGATGCTCGATGCTTTGTCTATCAGTGCGAGCGTATTGTCGAAAAATGACATACAGAAAAAATTAAGGACTAAAAAAGTAACGCGCACACATTACTGTCGACAGCCAAAAAAAGTAAGACCAACTGCTGCGTCTTTAGTTGTCAATTTGTCTCTTTTGAGTTTTGGTAATGAACGGGATTGCGCGAAATTTTTCCAACTCCCCTACTTCCAAACTTTCCACCATGAAGGTTTCGGAGCCTCAAGTTGTTTGATCTGAGTTTCCAAAACAATCACACGGTCTTGAAAAGTTTTGATAAGGTCGAAAAAGTTTGCCTTATCACTTTGGTGCTGCTCAAGTATCTTTTGGATAGTCGTGTTGAATTTGCCTACCTCTCCTCGAAACTCTTCGATTATGTCTTGATTAATCGAACGGTGTTCGCGGGTAGCCTCTTGGGTAGGCATCTCGTAGGTAGTTGCCTGTTCAGCTCGAGTACTCGTCTGGTGAATCTGCTCTTGTGTTTCGTGATTTACAGGAGCTTGTTGCTGCATAGTCGGCGCAGCCGGGTAGTCATTGAAAAAGGCTTTAGGATGAGAGTCATTCATCATTTCATCGAGCGAAGTTTTTACTATTAAATAGTTAAAACCTTGCGGAGTTTTTTGTTTCTTGACTCGGATCTTTTTCTGCTTAATCATTCTTCGCATGGTCTGAATAGATTTTCCAGATATCTGCGCAGCTTGTATAATCGTAATGAGTTCTTGAGTATCCATAATTGAGTTTTTTTAGATTTTTTGAATACCTACTGATTACCCAACTTTACGCAAATGATCAAGCGACTGATGTGGCGAAATTATGAAATCTATTTTTGAGTACTCATTGGGTAGGCCAATGAGAGAAGCGAATTGCACTGAACCCTTTTTTATATTTTATTTAAAAAAGTGGTCCTCGCGGAGATTTGACACAGCAGTGTCATGCCAAACGTGGCCGCTTCTGCTCGTACCAAGTACTCCTTTGAAAGTCGTCACCGGTGATACGAAACGCTATAGCCTAGTTGCACGCAGTAACGTTATAGCGTTTGTGCCGGGGCAGATTCGCTATAGCGTTTCGTTTGGATAGAAGGGTACCGCAAACTCACTTCGTTCATTTGAGGGGTTCGTGTCATGCAATAAGGTATTCGCTTCGCTCATGCCAAAGTGCGAAGCCCGCTTTATGGCGGGCGCCATTTACTTCGTAAATGTGGTGGGTCGGGCGGGGATCGAACCCGCGACCATCAGCTTAAAAGGCTGTTGCTCTACCAGCTGAGCTACCGACCCATGCATTTTGTGCCCAACATTTTTAGCACAACCTGTTTTAATCTTCAACACTATTCTTTACTATTAAATAAACTGGTGATGATAAAAGCTAAAGAGGGGACTGAGAACCAGAAATTATAGTTGTCGATCATCATGCGAATCATCTCTGATTGGTTATACGCTTCGTTCAGTGTCTGATTAGTCATAGTTACAGATCCCGTTACGAAAGATGCGCCCGATGAGTATACGAGAAAAGTACTAATGAGTAGGCCCGCGCTTAAAAATCCAAAAATCATATTCATGATTACCCCAACGGCACCCCCGGTGAGAAAGTTTGAAGTAACCGAAAAACCTCCTTTTATAGTCACTATAACAATGGCGGCTATACAGACGAATATCTTTACCATTATTAATGTATAGTCTTCTATTCCAAAGCCAGCCATGTTCAGCAATGCGGTAAACTCTTTGTTCGAAAAGAGGTACTGTTTAAAAAGATTGCCTATGCCATCTGCCGTTAGTATAGCCAAATAAGTGGCTATGGTTACTCGAAGAGTTTTTTCTCTCCCGATGATTATGCTGTACGCAACAATCACCGTAAAAATCACAATAACGAAGAGATCCCAAGAAAGTTTTAACATAACGCCACTCATTATATAACAGTGCGTCTAATAACAAAGTAAAAGAGCCGAAAGTAGCTATTTTAGAGCATGGTAGTTCGACGAGTTTTTTATGAGTAGGGGATTAGCTTACTCAAATATCTTACCGAGAAAGCCCTTTTCATCACTCACGTCGATTTGTTTATCAGTCGCCATTTGCAAATATAATTCTCTTTCCTTCTTTGAGATTTTTTGTGGAATATCGACTATTACTTTCACATAGTGATCGCCTTTACCTTCGCGGCCTAGCTTGGGTATCCCGTACTCTTTCAATTTGAATAGTCGGCCACTTTGAGTACCCGCGGGGATCTTCATGTTAAGCCCTCCGTGTATTGTTTGTATATCCGTGTTACTACCCAGAATTGCTTGCAAGAGATCAATTGACTGTTCGCTATAAACATCACTGCCTTTCCTTGAAAATGATTTATGCTCTTTAACGTTGATATTCACGTATAAATCACCACTCGTGCCACCACGAGGTGCACCATCGCCTTTGCCGCTAATTTTGAGCGTTGCGCCACTGTCAACGCCCGCAGGAATTTTAATTTTGAGCTTCTCATCTCGTTTGATCACCCCAATACCGCTACATTTATCACATGGTTTTTCAGGTATAGAACCCTCACCTGCACAGCGGTCGCATACTCGACGGGTAGTCATTTGACCAAGCATGGTATTTTTCACTACTCGAACCTCACCACTGCCATTACACGTGCCACATGTAGCAATTTTTGAGCCTGGCATTGCACCCGACCCCTCGCACCTTTCACAGCGAGAAATTTTTTCCATCTCAAAACTTTTTTCAGTGCCAAATGCCGCCTCTTCGAAGGTGAGTGTTATGTCGAGACCTCTGTCGTTGCCGCGTGCGGCTTGCCGCCCACTTTGTGAACCACGCCCGCCTTGTTGTCCGCCAAAGAACGACTCGAAGATATCGGCTAGGTTATCGCCAAATCCGCCAAATCCGTTCATGTCGAAACCATTTGCACCATTGCCTGCGCCACCTCCATTTTGTCCACCAAATGCGCTGTCACCAAATTGGTCGTACTGTGAACGCTTTTGCTTGTCAGAGAGAACCTCGTACGCTGCCGTTGCCTCTTTAAATTTCTGCTCACCGCCTTTATCGCCGGTCGAGGTATCGGGATGATATTTTTGAGCCATTTTTCGATATGCCCTTTTGATCTCATCTTCACTCGCATTTTTTTTCAAACCAAGAATGTCGTATAAATTTTGTGCCATAGCTTTTGGATTATAAGTGGTAACTAGTCGTTTGAGTAGGCATATTTATTTTTGCGTAGTCTACGTGTACCCGCCGCCTATTTCTCTAACTCTCTCATTCCCTAATTCTCTCTCCTCCACCTCTAAAAATGGTACCGCGTAGGGGATTTGAACCCCTGATTTCCTCCGTGAGAGGGAGGCGTCCTAGACCACTAGACGAACGCGGCACGTTAAGCACGGCGCATTTTCTTATATATAAGGCAAAAAATCAACCTCGAATAAAATGTGATTTGACAATAAACGCTAAAAGGCCACGCAAAAGCCACGGCGTCAAATGCGAAATCAAGCCCATAATGTGCATTTTGCAATATATGTCTAGTATTGTCACTTCTTATTTAGTAACATGGCGACTCTTTTTTAGTTTAATTTCGTGAGCTTATCAGGTTAGCAATTGCTTCGTACACTATTTCAGGTTTGATTCAGGTTACAGAAGCGGTTTGACTTAACAGATATGCTTTGATAAATTTCTTCAGAATTTTTATGGCAGAAATCCCGTTTATTGCTTAGGACAAGCGTTTTTAGCCACCCGGTGCCGAATATGACGGCAAGGGTGTTGAGTATTGGTGCGTTCATTGAAAACTCGTATACGGTTATGGTTTATTTGATACTCGTTCACCTTCTGTTACTGCGGTTGCGATACACATCCTTTATATATCTGTTTCTTTT
>CAYHBN010000001.1:0-64669 GCA_964354865.1 uncultured Candidatus Peribacteria bacterium | reverse complement strand
ATGCAGCAAACGGCAAAATGGTAGATATGGTCGCCGATGGAATTATTGATCCTAAAAAAGTAACTCGAACTGCGCTTATTAGTGCAGCATCGGTTGCCGCTTTGTTCTTGACCACAAAGGCCGCAGTCTGCGATATTCCAGAAAAAGATAAACCAGAGATGGGTGGTGGAATGGGAGGTATGGGTATGGGCGGAATGGGTGGCATGGGAATGTAGCCGCCCCGGGAGGTTATTTGATGAGTAGTGGTGAAAGCCCGAGGTAACGAAACAAAAAATCCCCGACGATGTATCGGGGATTTTTTGTAGTATGTTGTTTGTTTATTACTTCTGCTCTTCGTTCGCTGCAACGGCTGCTCCCGCGTCTTGTTCGTTTGTTGGAGAACTTGGTGTTCCATTCCAGCGAGCAATTTGAGCATCGACACCGTAGTAAGCTGCATTATAGAGTCCATCTTCATTTATTTTAGAAACAGCTTTGTCTATGTTGCTTCCTGGATCCATATACTCTTTAACATCGATTCCGAGCAGCCCAGAAAGTGCGTATATCTCTACTGTTTTGTTTTCTACATGAGCCGCATCTCGAAGAGCGGTAAGTAATTCTTTTGCATTTGTTTTTCCTTTGTCGATGGTGTTCTCTTTGAGTTGCTCTTGTTTGCCTTTATCTGGGGTGAATTTAGTGAGGCATTGTAGTGCTTTTCCTGAACGGTCAGCGCCTTCAGTGCACATAGCATCTATCGCTTTTTGTGCGCCAGTGTGAGTGATCGCTGCATTGAGTCCATCTGAGGTTTCTTTTACAAATGTTTTTGGTACATCAACCATATTTTTTATGTTAAAAACTATCATACTATTATACCATAATTTTCTGTGATATAGTGCGTTTCGATCTTATGAATGATATAAAAATCCCTTCTGATTCGTCAAAACCTACTGAGTTTTCGGTGAAATCGATGGCGTATTCTCATGAAAAGGCACTAGCCCCCACACCTGAACCATCAGATAAAATTAAGGTAAAGTTTGAAAAATTTGTTCAATTAGTTGCAACTCACGATTTTGAGGGAGTTTTGAGCAAATATAAAGATGAAGACATTATTATGAGCTCGAATCTGTTGACCGATCTAGCGAGTGCGCACGAAGAGGTTGAGACACATAATCCTCGAATACCGATTTGGGTCATTTCGGGTATAATCGTCGGAATTATAATTACCTACTTAATTTTACGCTTTTAGACTATGCCGAAATATAAACGAATCATGCTCAAGCTTTCAGGTGAAGTGTTGCTTGGCTCTAAACAAAGTGGCATCGATCACACCGTTCTTTCAGCCCTCTGCAAAGAAGTTGGTGAGGTCGTTGATCTTGGTGTTCAGGTAATTATTGTTGTCGGCGCGGGTAATATTTGGCGGTATCGCGATCACGTTGATACTGGCATTGAACGTGTGACCTCTGACAACATTGGTATGCTCGGTACGATAATGAATGCGGTTGCTATGCAAAGTAGTTTTGAAAAGCTCGGCTATATTTGTCGCGTTTCTTCGGCTATCGATGTGCCACAAATTGCTGAGCCATACCTTCGCCGTCGTGTGGTTAGACATTTAGAAAAGGGGAGAATTGTTATTTGTGCAGGTGGAACAGGAAACCCATTTTTTACGACCGATTCAGCAGCTGCGCTTCGTGCACTTGAAACCGACTGTGATGTTTTACTAAAAGCAACAAAGGTAGATGGTGTATACGATAAAGATCCTAAAAAACACAGTGACGCAAAACGCTTCGAAACCTTGACCTACCAAGAAGTGCTTTCAATGGATTTGGCATTTATGGATCAGTCGGCTGTTTCACTCTGCAAAGAAAGTAACGTGCCAATCTACGTCTTTGACCTTCAGCAAAAAGGCAATATTATGAAGGTTGTTAAAGGCGAAAATATTGGTACTTTAATTGTAAATAATAAATAAAACCTCATTCTCGCTTGCTCTCTTAACCTCTTATGCCCCCTTCTATGTCTACCTCAGAACTCATTACAAAAGCACAACAAGATTTCGAAACTGCAATTACTCACTTAAAACACGAGTTCTCAAAACTACAAATCGGGCGTGCTTCGGCATCGCTGATTGAAGATATTTACGTCGATGCATACGGCGCAATGACACCTATGAAAGGGGTTGCCTCAATCTCGATTCCTGACGCTCGAACTCTTGCCATTCAGGTATGGGATCGTTCACTTATGGGTGCTGTTGAAAAAGCAATCTTGGCTTCGAACATTGGTTTAAATCCTACAAATGATGGAACTCTTATTCGACTCGTCATGCCAGCTCTTACTGAAGAGCGCCGCAAAGACTTGGTAAAAGTTGTTGGTCAACTTGCAGAGCAAGCAAAGATTTCTGTTCGCACTGCGCGTGGTTCATCGCATGGTGGTTTTAAAGCTCTTGCAGATAAAAAAGAAATTACCGAAGACGAACAGCGCCACTCAGAAAAAATCCTTCAAGAAAAAGTCGATGCAACAAACAGACTCATCGATGAAATTTCGAAGAAAAAAGAAGCAGATATCATGACTATTTAACCATTTTCTCCCATACTTACTTTTCTCACCATTATTGCGGTAGTCGTTATTTTCTCGTTAATCGTGATTATTCATGAGTACGGACATTTTGCACAGGCACGTCGCGCAGGTGTAAAAGTATTAGAGTTCGGTTTTGGTTTTCCTCCTCGTCTATTTAAGAAGAAAGTGGGGGATACTCTCTATACGTTAAATGCGATTCCATTTGGCGGATTTGTAAAATTGCATGGTGAAGATTCGAGTGATCCTAAGATGGTTAAAGATCCACAAAGCTTTGTTCATCAGTCAACATGGGTACGATCGAAGATTGTCCTTGCAGGTGTTATTATGAACTTTTTGCTCGCGGTATTCTTGTTAACGATTGGTTTTATGTTCGGTATTGAGCCTCTCTTGGTTTCTCAAGATGATTTATATGCCGCAATCGATAGTGGCGTTGTGAAAACGGGACCAGGCGTGTACGTCTCGAAAATTGATGATTCTCTCAAGAACTCCGGTATTGAAAAAGGAGATCGAGTTCTTTCTATAAATGATGTTGCGATTACTAGTGCAACTCAGGTTGCGCCGCTTTCGAAAAAAGGAGCTACGAAAGATGTTGATTTAATTCTTCGCTCAAGTGATGGCACTAACGTTAGTAAAGTTCATATTCCATTGATTGATGGTCATTCATTAGGCATAGATTTGAAGCCGGTTGCTAATATTCCACGCCTTACTGTGTATGGTGTCAAAGAAGGTGGGGCCGCAAATGTAGCAGGATTTAAAAAAGGAGATGCAATTTTAACGGTTGATGGGGCGCAGATATATGATCTCAATGCGTTTCAAAATGCTCTCTTTAATAAAGAAAAAGTAACGATAGAGTTCTTGCGTGACACCGTTGTCATGAAGAAAGAGTATTCACAAAACTTTGAAGGTCGTGTGGTGATTACCGATGTTTTACCTAATACTCCTGCGGTTGCTTTTGGTTTTCAAAAAGGGGATCGCATTGTTTCAATTGGTGGACAACGCGTTATTTCAGCGCAAGAGGTAAAAGACATTGTTGCTCAAGCTGAAGGTGTAGAAAAGGAATATAAGATCGTTAGAAACGAGGCAATAGTAACCATTAAGTCACGTATTGAACCAAAGACGAAACTTGGTGTCGCTCTTTCAGAAGTTACCTTTTTTAATCGAGATGATTTTTCTCTCTACAGCAATGGCGTTGTTACTTCTCTTTTAGAAATCGGTGATATTAAACTTGGTCCATGGGGCGCACTCAAACAAGCGGTCTCAGAAAGTATTCGTCTTACGGGTGTAACTATCACGGCGTTTGTAAATACAATTCGGTCACTTGTTGGAACGTTCTCAGTCCCTGGTGATATTGGTGGACCTGTTCAAATTGCGTACTACACACATACCTTTGTACAAGAAGGATTCTTTGCATTATTGCGCTTTACCGCGCTCTTGTCTTTGTCTCTTGCCGTAATGAATGTGCTGCCAATTCCTGCACTTGACGGCGGCCGACTCTTCTTTATTTTGGTTGAGGCAATAACAGGTCGCAAGGTCAGTTCACGCTTTGAATCACTCATTCATATGGTCGGATTTGTCTTGCTCATGCTGATGATCATTGTCATCACGTACAGCGACATTGTTAAGTTGTTTTAGTCAACAGATTCACTTGTTGTGAGCTTCTAAATCCTGCCAATATTATTTATAGTAAAGCCCTCATGGAACCCAAGGAACTCTGGCGTTCAGTTTTGACCGCTTTATATCCCGATATTCGGCACGATCAGTTCATTACATGGTTTGCAGACACTGCAATCTTGACCTATTCGAATGGGCTCGTTGTTGTTGGTGTACCAAATTCGTACGCATTGAGTTGGATTGAAAAGCACCAAAAAGAAAATTTGCTCGAACTTTTGAAAAAAGAAGATCCAGAAGTTATCGCACTTCGTATACAAGTAGAGAGCACGCTAACTGACATTGATGATAACCGAAAAGTTACGGTTGGGTCAGTCGTACCGCAATCAAAGAAAGCTCGAAAGTTGCCGAATAAACAAGAGGTGAAGGTGAATGAAGAAAATACGAGCATCATGCTCAATAATAAGTACTCGTTGCACAGCTTTATCGTCGGCAAACATAATCGATTGGTTCATGCGGCTTGTAGTGCAGTGGCGACAAATCCTGGTAGTCAGTGGAATCCGCTTTTTATTTATGGTGGAGTAGGACTTGGTAAAACACATTTATTGCAGGGGACTGGCCGTGAGATGCTCAAAAACTTTCCGAATAAAACCTTGGTTTATTTTACCGCTGAGCGATTTTTGAATGAGGTTGTTGATGCAATTAAAAAATATAATGCGCATGATTTTAAGGCCCGCTACCGTTCAGTTGATTGTTTGATCGTTGACGATATTCAACTCCTCGCTGAAAAAGATCGTACTCAAGAAGAGTTTTTTCATTTGTTTAACGAGCTCTATAACGCAAATAAGCAGATTATTATAAGCTCTGATCGCCCTCCTAAAGAGCTTCATGGCATTGAGGCTCGATTACAGAGTCGCTTCGAGATGGGTATGGTGGCCGAGGCGCATTTTCCGGACTACGAGACTCGTCTCGCTATTTTGCAAAACAAGTGTAGCCAAGAAGGCGTGATTGTCGCTCCTGATGTTTTGGATTTTATTGCCCAGAATGTACATAACTCAATTCGTGAACTTGAAGGAGTTTTAAAACAGGCAATTGCCGAAATGAGATTGGCGAATTCTACACCGACTGTTAAGTCTATCGCGGCAATGATTTATCGGCAGGCACCCGGCATTCCCGAGCTCACGGGTGTGACGAAATTACAGGCAGAGTCAAAGCAAAGTGTACGTAACGCTGACGATATTATTCAATTGGTCTCGGACTACTATAGAATGCCTTCTGAGCAGATGAAGGGCTCGATTCGTCGTCGCGAGGTTATGTTGCCTCGACAGATCTGTATGTACCTCATTTACGAAATTTTGGGCTGTTCATACGATACGATTGGTGAATATTTCTCGGGTCGAAATCACACGACCGTTTTGCACTCGTGTAATAAAGTTAAAAACCAATTAAATAAAGACTCAAAGCTTTTGCAAGATATTCATGCATTGAAGCGAGAAATAGGACTTTAGTGGTATAACATACATCGTGGATTCAACTGAAAAATATGACATTGCGATTATAGGTGGGGGAGCGGCGGGCATGATGGCAGCTGCGAGTGTTTTAGAGCATGGAAAATCTTCGGTTTGCTTGTTCGAAAAAAACGCGCAACTTGGGCAAAAAGTTCTGATTTCTGGGGGTGGCCGCTGCAATGTAACTACCGGAGTTGAAGATATTAAAGAGGTGTTGAAAAAATATCCGCGTGGGAGCAGGTTTTTGTCGTATGCCATGTATGAGTTTCCTCCCTTAAAAGTAAGAGAGTGGTTTGAGGCTCATGGTGTGCCTCTTAAGAAAGAAGAAGATCAACGTGTGTTTCCCGTCTCAGATAATGGAAAAGATGTCCTTGGAGTATTTGAACAACTTTTTAGTTCACAGAAGCATAAAAAACAAATAGAGGTAAAACTCGCAACCTCAATTACGGAGCTTGTTCATAACAAAAATGAGGAGTATCAATTCGAATTAATTTCTGAAAAGGGCGAACATTATTTTGCAAAAAACATGATTGTGACTACGGGTGGGCAAGCATATCGACACACCGGTTCTACCGGCGATGGATACTACTTTGCGCAAAAACTTGGGCATACGCTCACCCCACTGGGGCCTAGCTTGAACAGTTTTTTTGTTCAAGAGCAGTGGCCTAAAAACTGTGCGGGTGTTTCTATAGAAAACGCGGTACTCACATTAAAGGGAACAGAGACATGGAATTTCACCGGTGATTTTGTCTTTACCCACAAAGGAGTCAGCGGCCCTGCAATTTTTGCACTTTCGGCATACTCTGCATTCGATCCAATTACAAAACCAACGCCACTTTTTTTGTCGGTTGATTTTTTTCCACCAGAGAAAGAGGCCGCTCTTTCTGCACGCCTTGATGAAGCCATTCTTGCTCACCCGAAAAAAATAATTTTCAATTTAATTGATATGTTTTTGCCCAAATCACTCGCACTTGCTGCCTTTGAGTCAACGGGTATCGATGGCGGCAAATACACAAGTCGTGTTTCTCGCGAAGAACGCCGCGCCCTCGTCGACTTTATGAAAAAGGCTCGGCTCACTATTATCGGGCGTGGCGCAGGCGAGGAGTTTGTGACAGCGGGAGGTGTGCCGACGAGCGAGGTTGATCCTAAAACTTTTCAATCGAAAATCTGCCCAGGACTCTATTTTGCCGGAGAAATTTTAGACATAGATGGTTTTACCGGTGGCTTTAATTTACAGGCTAGTTGGGCCGGCGGGCGATTAGTAGGTAGCGGAATATCCATTGGATTGTCAATCTGATTAAAAAGTGACATAACGGATTTATTAGTATTCTACACTATTACTCCGCTTGTACTGTAACTTTCTGTCTACTATACTGCCCAACGAACCTATGCAGCCCTACTATTACGCAAGAAACAACCGTCCCAAAAAATCCTCGGCTTTATTGCCGTTCATTTCTCTCATCGTTATTGTATTAATCGGTGTGTTGGTGTTCCAGATTTTCTCTTATTTCAGCGAAAAACGTCGACAAGCGCTTGAGAATAAAGCAGCCGTTGAAATAATTTCAGGGCGTGCACAAATGCGCATTTGGGGAGTTGATGAGTGGGCTGATGCAATGACCGGTGCTGTATTACACGAAGGTGATTCAATAAGAACTGAGCCTGGTTCACGTGTTGTTCTCACTCTTTTAAATGGCAGCGCCGTACGTTTGAGCTCTGAAACTTCTATTGAATTGACCGACTTAAAAACGCGCGATGGCCAAGATGAGCTTGGTCTAAATGTTTCAACCGGAGATGTATGGGTAAAGGCGAGTGAAAACCAAGCAGTTAATTCATCATTTACTGTTTCAACTGAACATATAGAAGTCACAACACTAGGAACCGTATTTGATGTCTCTGCCGGGGCGCGAGAATCTGTTCATGTAATCTCTGGAACGGTACAAGCTATAATTCGGGTTCCTGAGCCAGATGATAAAGAAACAATCCGTATTGCCGACACGCTCAACGTACAATTCGGTCAAGAGATTTCTGTAGGACAAGAAGAAATTCGACAAATTCAAAACCGACGGCCGGTACAGTTGTTAGCTCTTTTGTCTGATTCATTTAGAGATACTGAGTGGTATAAGTGGAATCGTTTACAGGATTCAACGCAGGTAAATAGCGGTGCAGTTTTAGATGCACTTGCCAATGGTGATAACGCATTGAATGGACTATCAAGCTCGACGAACCCTGTTTTAGCAGACACAACGAGCACTTCAACTGACGAAGTTTCTGAGGTTTTTGCATCTCCAGAAATTAAGTCACCTACACCTGAAGACAGAATTACTACGACCGGTTCAGTTACCATTTCGGGTACGGTTTCACCATTAACAAAGCAATTAGAGGTCACCACATACATTGCCGGTCGCCCTGAACCATATATTTTGCAACGATATAAAGCAGGCAGCGTTCAATGGAATTATGCTGTTGCACCTGAGTTGGGAAACATTGTAGCTGGAGATAATCGCTATTCTTTTGTTGCAATCGATAAAGAGGGTAATAGAAGTGAGTCTGCCGAGCTCGTCGTTAATTACAATAGACCAAAGGTAACCGCTGACTTGTCTGCGCCAAAGGCGATGAGCTTTAATGGGAGCACTTCAAATGCAACAACTGAAGCGTCGGTCCTTATCTCGGGTACTATTGGTAAAGGAATTGTAAAAGTATTCGTGAACGACTTTGCCCTTTCGCGCTACGTTCCTGACAGCGGCGTTTGGTCGTATTATGCAAAAAAAGAATATGGAAATTTAAATATTGGGGCTAATCAATTCAACGTCTATGGTATTGATCAAGACGGCCGTAAAACGCCTATTACTCAGTTTACGATAACGAGAAATGAGGCTCCGATTGTTACACCTACTCCAGTAGAGACTCCAGCATTGTAAAGAGAGTGTTTCTATTTCCTATTTTAGAGTGTATCTCTGTTTTTCGGTTAATCCTCTTTATTTTTTTTGAGACTGACGATGAGCCAAAAAGTTTCTCGGCAAGTTTTTGCTGTGAGACATCTGTAATCGTTAGATTCGCTTTTGAAAGAATTTCATTTGGATTTAAACATTGTTTTTCAATCTCACTTGCGGCGCTCGCATAGAGTTTCGCGCTTTCTTTGGGCATATTTTTGCTTGCATCGAGAGTTGTCGTATATACCTCACACGTTTTGTTAAGTACCGTTGCAATAGATCGGCACGCTTGTAATTCATTTATGGTGCCTGCAATTTGTTTTTGCGTCGCTGGATTTTTTTCTCCTCCGTAGAGTTGTGATCGAACGCCCAATGCCTCAGCTGATCCTCTAATTCGTGCGTAGTATTGGTATGCAACGAGTATTTCTGATCGTGTCGAGTTTGCGGTGAGTTTTTCATTTGTCTTTACAAGTAATTCAAATGAATTCCTTTCTGAAAGTACATCAGAGAGTGCGCTGCAGGTAAAATGTGTATCTTTTACTGCGGTGAGCGTTTTTCTAAACTCATCATCTATTCGTTGAATATCACGTTTGCTCTGTTGGGCTTCAAATTGAATATCTCTCAGTAGGAATTTTGTATCAATTGTTGAAAGTTGAGAAGTTGTGGAGTCGTTTTTTGACAGAGTTTGTGTCGCAAGTGCATTACCGAAAAAGGTGAGCAACACGAGTACTGAAATTAAACCGTTCGCAATTCGATACTGGTGAATCCAGGCAACACAGGCATGTAGTTTTTTCATGCGCATAATTATTTTGTTATCTTTAATTGTACAATAATATTGCACATATGGCAATGCTTCTCTTCGCGCTATTTTACAGTGCACCAAAAAGGTATTAAAGTGTTCCCACTTCAACTTATTATAACTATTTTTTAATTTCACTTTTCTATGGGAATTTTCGATAAAGCAAAAGACGCGTATAACCTTCAAAAACAAGCTAAAGCCATTAAGGAGGAGTTGAAAAAGACCCATATTGAGGCTGAAGATGGGGGAATAACGGTTACGGTGACAGGTGAGCAAGAGATTATTGCGGTGTCGATTGCATCTGATGCCTGGGAAAAGGCAAAATCAACTGATTCTGGAAAAAAGCAACTTGAGGTTAGTTTCTCAAAAGCGACGAATAAAGGTATTAAAAAAGCCCAGGAAATTGGTTCAGAGCGCATGAAGGGAGTATTTAGCCAACTTGGAATGTGAAAAGATTTGACTTACTGACTACCCTCCACTAAAATCCTCCTGCTTATGGAAAATCTACTTTTAGACGCATCGGTTCGCAGTGCTACAATTAAGGCAAAGGCTATCCGCGCAACTGGCAGAGTTCCTGCTGTTGTATATGGAGCTGGGTCAAAGCCTGAAATGCTTGATGTTGATTATCAGTCATTTAGGAAGGTCTATATTAAGGCCGGTACTAATACGATTGTGCAGCTCAAGGTAAATGGCAAGGAGCATCCTGTTCTTGTTAAAGAGGTAACGTACGATCCGGTAAGCGATTTTTACCAACATATTGATTTTTTAGTAATCGATATGAATAAGATGGTTACCGCTTCAGTTAAAGTTGAGTTCATCGGTGTTTCACCTGCGATTAAAACTCTTGGTGGTATTCTCGATGTTCATAAACATGAACTTAAAATTAAGTGTTTGCCTAAAGATTTGGTTCATTCAATTCAGGTTGATATTTCACTTATCGTTGACTTTCATACTGCGGTTCACGTTAAAGATATTAAATTCCCTGCAGGTATTACTGTTCTCGATGCGATGGAAGACACGGTTGTTACCGCAAGCCACATCAAGGTTGAGGCTGAAGCTTCAAAAGCTGCTGCCGCTACTCCTGCCGAAGGTGCCGCTGCTGCTCCAGCTGCTGGTGCTCCCGCTGCTGAGAAGGGCGCTGATAAGAAATAGTAGACCTCGTTATAAACTTAAAGTCCCTCGTATCTCAAAAGAGTGCGGGGGATTTTTTTTCTATATTTAAACGGGGGATTTGAGAGTGAATGGCCGCGGTTCCTTGTTCGAGGTTTTTAGGAAAGTCTTTAGGTTCGGGACGGGTGAGGGAAATATAGCCACAAGGTCGCTCGCCCTAACATGTACGGGCTTCGCTATTTTTTGGGATACGTGATCCCAAAAAATGGTGGCTATACTATTTCCCTCACCCGCCCCTTCCCCAAAAACTTTCCTAAATATCTCCCATGTCACAAAGCCCCGCGTTCATTTCTCTCAAAAACCTTTAAATAAAAAAAGTCTTCCCGGGAACAAGTTAATATAACAAATTTTACAAATTGTCTTTTTCATGGGAGATTAGTGTGCACGTGCACACTTTCACCGTACCGGTACGGAATCTAAACTAAACACTGAAAAAATATTTTATCAAATATTGTCCTACCGAAAACTGTCCCCGGTGACACTCAGCTAAAAGAACATTGATTCAATCTCTGCGACATTAAAAAAATCCTTAGTCACTTGAATGGCTTTTTTTTGGTCAAAAGTCTTACACGTATAAATAATGGCAGACATAAACTTCTGATTCCCCCAAACATACAGTGAAATGCCTGAATCAATGAGCGGAACAAAAGCGTCATAGCCTTGATTTTCTTCTTTGCCCATTCCACCTGGTGAAAAGATGATTGGCTCTCCGTACATTCTTAAACTGAGCTCGGAGGTTATTTTATTGAAATAGTCTTTAATAACTTCTTCATCTACCTTAATAGAAAAGAAACCCTCTATAACAAGACGTTCACGTGTGATATTTGGTGCTAAATTTTTCATATGAAAGTTTTTAATTTATCAAATCCTCAAGAAGTTGTCTCATTCGTGCGAGTTCTTCTTCTTTTAACTTTGAAAGAGATACGGCTTCGAGCAACAAACTGTCTCCGATTTTTGCCTCGGCGGGGATTTTTGTTTTGGGCCATTTAATAACTTCATGAGAATCAGAAAGTTCTAGTAGGGCATAGTTGCCATCGAGTGCCGTGAGTGTGGCTTTGAGTGGGCGGCTGCTATCGGCACCTTGAACCAATCCCTGGTGTGAACGCATGTCGCGCACACCAGGGATTGCAGAGATAAATTGATTTTGATCGTTCATCGAATTTGGCTAAGAGTTAATTACGTAATTATCCCAAAAGACTGTTGCTTGCAATAAAGGTACCAGCGAGTAATGCAACCGTGTTGATAACTTTAATGAGTGCGTTGAGAGCTGGACCAGCGGTGTCTTTGAATGGATCACCAACCGTGTCTCCAACAACTGCTGCCTTGTGAGCGTCTGAGCCTTTGCCTCCGTGATTGCCAGCCTCAATATATTTCTTAGAATTATCCCATGCGGCACCACCAGTACACATTTGAAGACCAAGCATAAGGCCAGAGATAATCACACCGACGAGTAATCCACCAAGTGCTAACGGACCAAAAATAAGACCTACAACGATTGGCGCAGTAACGGCCAAAATGCCCGGGAATATCATTTCTTTTAGCGCTGCCTTTGTAACGATATCTACACAACGGCCGTACTCTGGCTTGTTCTTGCCCTCCATGATTCCTTTAATTTCACGGAATTGGCGGCGAACTTCTTCAACAACTTGCTGAGCAGCACGACCAACCGCCGTCATAAGTGATGCAGAGAAGACGAATGGTAAAAGTCCACCGATCAAAAGACCAACGAGTACTAAGTGATTGCTAATGTCGAAGATGAGCGTGCCACCAAGAGTTTCAAGTGACGCTTTATTAATTTCTTCGGTATATGCTTGAAAGAGAACGAGCGCTGCGAGTGCAGCAGAGGCGATTGCGTAACCTTTTGTAACAGCTTTTGTTGTATTGCCAACAGCGTCGAGTGCGTCGGTGTGCTCACGAACTTCTTTTGGAAGGTGTGACATTTCGGCGATTCCTCCTGCATTGTCAGTAATAGGCCCATATGAGTCAACGGCGATCACCATGCCCGTTGTAGAGAGCATTGCGATTGCTGCTACGGCAATACCGTAAATTCCGTTTGCGAGTGATGAACTTGCACCAAGCATATATGCACCAACGATTGCACCAACGATAACGAGAACGGGAGCAAATGTTGATCGAAGACCAACAGCCAAGCCAGCGATGATGTTAGTAGCAGCACCAGTGACACTTGCGTCGGCAACCTCTTTCACCGGACCGTATTCAGTCGATGTGTAGTATTCAGTAATGACCGTAACGAGAAGAGTAACCAAGAGTCCAACGAGTGATGCGAAGAAAATGTACATGTCATTGAACATGTAATCAGTGACAAAATAGAAACCGATTGCTGAGACAAGTCCTGTTACTATCATGCCTTTATAAAGAGCGCCCATGATGTTCTTCTTTTTTCCGAGGCGAACGAAAAAGCTACCGATGATAGATGCAAAAACAGCGATAATGCCGAGTGCAAGAGGATATTCAACTGAGGTCTGTGTACCGATAACCGATGCGGCAAGAATCATTCCTGAAATTAACGTAACGGCGTATGTCTCAAATAAATCAGCGCCCATACCTGCACAGTCACCGACGTTGTCCCCAACGTTATCGGCAATTACAGCTGGGTTTCGAGGATCATCTTCTGGAATTCCTGCCTCAACTTTTCCTACTAAGTCTGCACCGACGTCTGCTGCTTTTGTAAAGATACCGCCACCAACACGAGCGAAGAGTGAAACGAGTGATGCGCCAAATCCAAATCCGATTAAGAGTTGTGGAACTTCGTTAAATGGAAGACCGCTTACTTTTTGAAATACCAAGTACAAGCTGCTTACACCAAGGAGTGCGAGACCAACGACAGAAAATCCTGTAACTGAACCTCCCATAAATGCTACCTTGAGCGCTTTTGCTAATCCTTTATGAGCTGCCTCTGCAGTTCGAACGTTTGCTCGAACCGAAATAGACATACCAATATAGCCAGCAAGTCCTGAGAAAAAGGCACCAATTAAAAATCCGCCGGCGAGTAACATGCCATTCGTTTTAAAGGCGAGTAGAAGTACAACAAAGATTACTAATGCCACGACCGCAATTGCTTTTGATTGTCGGCCAAGGTACGCTTGAGCACCTTCTTGAATATATGAGGCGATTTCTACCATTTTTGCAGAACCCTTTGAGTTCTTTAAGGTCAAAACAGAGAGGATAATCGCGTAAACGAGAGAAACGACTGCAGCACCAATTGCTAAGTAGGTAATCATAGACAGATTGTTATAAAGATTAATGATTATTGATGGGTAGCTCGGCAAAACATTGTAATTAGCATGATGAAGCAGGCCAAGTGTAATCGATTGACACGTTGTCAAATCCCCTCGAAAAATATGCATATTTCTGGTATACTAACTAGATAAATTATGGCAGATGAACAAAGTCAACAAACAGGAGCGGTAACAGGGGGTGACTCGACCACTGCGTCGGGTGGTACGGCTGCGCCTATAAATACACCGATCGTGCCAGCGACAACGCAATCAGCGCAACAACCATCGCCCAAAAAAGAAAATACGGTCGATGATCTGCTTTCAATGTGGGCGAGTGATGATATCGCAATTGGAGAGACGAATCCGCAGGTAAAACCTGCGCAGTTAGATAAGCCCGCACCAGTTGTTGCTGTGCCGACACCCGCACCGGAACCTGCTCTTGTAGTAGCTACACCTTCAGCTGCTGTGCCATTACCGCCGCAACCGCTGCCGGTAGTTTCAACTGCACCGCAAATTGCACCATCACTGGTAACACCAACTCCGATAGCGCCACTGCCGCCGAGACCAATACTTCAAACGGTTCCTGTTGTGCCGACTCTCGCGCCTCAAGCACCACGACCAGTGGCCCCAAATCCGCCCGTAACGGTTTCTGCTCCGACGCCTTCGCCACTGCCGCCGAGACCAATTGCGCCAACGCCGACAGCACATCAGCCACTTTCACCGATACCAACTTCACGTCCCGTACCTCCTCCTGGTCCGATTCCACCAAAACCAAACATGCCGGTTGCGCCGACGCAAAGCGCTGCACCCATTTCAGTTGCCCCACAACCACCGCGGCCAATGCCGCAAACGCCGGTTGCGCCCCAGGCGCCCGTGCTCGCGCAGCCGCAAGTAGCTCCTATGCCGCCTCGTCCTGTTCAATCAACACCTGTTACCCCTCAACCGCCTCGGCCTGTTGCACCAGCACAGCCTGTTTTTCAACCAGCTCCACCAGTACCTCAGCCACCGCGTCCAGCTCCCGTTGTGCCGACTCCGTCGGTTCCGGTACCACCGCGTCCGCAAAGCGGGTACCCGGCAAGTGGTTCTGTCGAACCACCACGACCACAAGCACCAACGCCAGTTGCTCCACAGCCGCCTCGTCCTCAAACGCCGCCTGTTGCTCCGGCTCCCCCACGTCCTGTTCAACCAGTACAGGCTCCTGCGCCGCAGGCTCCACGGCCTGCACCGGCACCGATGCCAGCACGGCCAGAGCCTGTGAAGAAAATTGATAAACAAGAAGCTATCGAAGCAGAATTTATTGAAGAAGATGACGATGCATCCGCTTTAGCGGCGGCCGATTTGTTAAGTAGTATTAAGAAAAAAGAAGATGTTCCAAGTATAGATGACGGAGAAGGATTTATTGCGCAGGTTAAAGAACTTATTAATGAACTTGGTATTACTCCTGCAAAAATAGTGAGACTCATTATATACATCGCAGTCTTTATTGGGCTTGTGTATGCCATTCATTTGGCATGGGTTTCGTATGGCGGAGTTATATTACAAAAGGTAGGACTCGGTGGTTCTAATTCACAAACTGAACAAACGCCTAGACCAGTCCCAAAACAACCGACTGAAAATACTATTGATAGTGGTATCGCTGGATCAGTACAAGTGGGTCAGGGAATTGCGGCTGAACCAATTTATATTACCGATATTGGCGTTCAGGCTGGTATTGCAATTGGAGAAGCAGCACGTGCGGTCACTCCTTTTGCTAAATATATTACGCAGTTCAAACTTTTAGAAAATGCATACCAAGTAGATATAAATAAACTTCTGAATCAATCGACCGATCGTCGTGCACGTTTAAAGTCACAGTTATTACTTATGAATCAGTTATATAAAGAGGCGAATGAAACGCTTGGAGATGTGCAGCAAGAAATCGACATTACAAATAGTGAGCTAACAAAACGTACCGCTCAACAAACGACGACAGAAACCGCATTTTTTGCACAAATGACGGCACTTAACGGTCAAGTCGCTGAAGGATTATTGTCTGATTTTACGCGCACCGCTCAGCAAGTCGTTACGCTTAAAGCGCGCTATCGGGCATTGCAACGATTACAAACCTTATATACCAATGCGCTTCCTCGTTTCGAGCGTCGTATTCGTGATCTTGAGTTAAATCAAGAGCCGCTCATTTCTGGTCTTAAAATTTACGATGTAGCGGGTTCAGACCTAGAACTTATTGTTCCCGTACAAGATTCAGGCGCACCAATTCGTTCATCGAGTTCGCCGATTCCGACGAGTGGCAGAACAGGTATTGTGCCAATTATCTCTCCACAAGAATTTAAAGACGTGAGCGGTACAGATTATATAACCGCACCGGGCGGAGGATTTTAAGAAGCACCGGATTTTGTGAATTTGGTTATTAGAAGAGCATCTGGTATCATTCACGATTGATGGTTACCGTAGAAACAATAATTGCTCGGGCGAAAGAATACCTGCCACATTTGAATGCAGATCGAATTAAGCGTGCCTACGATTTTGCGGCGAAAGCGCACGAGGGGCAAACGCGTTTTTCTGGTGAGCCCTACATTATTCATCCTCTTAATGTAGCCAATATTTTGATCGACTATCATCCCGATGAAGATTCGATTATTACGGCACTTCTTCACGATGTCGCTGAAGATACTTCATTTACGATAGAAGATATTGAGGCACGTTTTGGATCGACGGTGAGTAAGTTATGTTGGGGACTCGTTAAATTGAGCAAAGTTCGCTCAAAGTTAAATGACCCTCAAATTGAAAATTTGCGCAAACTATTTTTAGCAATGGCCGACGATATTCGCGTGGTTATGTTGAAATTGTGTGACCGTCTTCATAATATGAAGACACTTGATCACGTGTTGCCTCATAAGCAAATTCGTATCGCGCAAGAAACGATGAATGTATATGCGCCGATCGCCGCTCGTTTGGGTATCTATAAACTCAAAACAGAGCTTGAAGATTTATGTTTTAAATATTTGCAACCAGAAGCATACGACGATATTCATTCTCAAATTGAAAAAGCCGAACGTTGGCGCGAGAAATTTATTGAATCTTCGCAAAAAACACTTTATGAAATGCTGAGTAAAGAGGGTATTCAAGCGAAAGTAGATGGTCGAGTGAAGGGCCTGTACTCCATTTATAGAAAGTTGAAAAAGAAAAATAAGACGCTCGTTGACGAAATTTTCGATGTTTTTGCAATGCGCATTATTTTGCCGGATATGTATAGAAACGGCAAAGAGTATACGGGTCACATTTATACGACGCTTGGCATTATTCACAACCATTTCACACCGCTTGCAAATCGTTTTAAAGATTATGTTGCCGTGCCAAAGGTGAATGGATATAAAAGTTTACATACTACGGTTATCGGGCTGGGTCCTAAAAATTATAATAGACCAACTGAAATTCAAATTCGAAGTCTCGCTATGCATAACGCATCTGAGTATGGAATTGCGGCTCACTGGATTTATGAAGAAAAGGGAGTTATTACAAAAAACGATTTCTCAATTGATCCTAATAAATTAGATCACTCAGGTTCTGAAGGAGATGATGAAGAAAATGAGGTTTTCGAGCAGCAAAAAGGCTGGATAACCGATTTGAATAAAATTGGCCAAGAGGTTCAAAATAACCAAGAACTCCTTTCTCATTTGCATGCCGATGTGTTGCAAGATCGTATTTTCGTACTTACTCCACGTGGCGATGTAAAGGATTTGCCCGCCGGCGCAACTCCTATTGATTTCGCGTATAGCGTGCATACTGAAGTGGGGAATCACTGTATTGGCGCAAAGGTAAATGGCAGTATGGTTCCCATTGATTATCAACTGAAAAATGGAGAAGTGGTTGATATTGTTACAAGAAAAAATTCAATGCCGAGCCAATCTTGGCTTTCTTTTGTAAAGACGACACATGCAATAAATCGAGTAAAATCGTGGTTTAGAACACGCGATGACGATAAGAATATAAAAGACGGAAAAGACATGCTTAATGAAAAGCTAAAGCAGTTGGGTAGGCCGCCACTTGATATGAGTTTATCAGTCTTGAAAGTATATGATGGTAAAAAAGTGCCATTGAAAGAGCGCCAAGAAATTTTGGCCGAGATAGGCCGTGGCTCTTTACTGACAAGCACTGTTCTTCGCAAGATTTTTACCATGAAAGAATTGCTTGGTGCCTCACAGGTAATTGCAGATAAAAACGTTGAGAATCAGTCAGTATTTGTAGATAAAAAAGAACTTAAAAAGAGTCGAAAGGCAGCGAAGCTTGAAGCAGTTGAAAAAAAGAAGCTCGTCATTATTGGTGGCGCAAAAAATATGCCTTATTATTTTGTAAAATGTTGTAATGCTACGGTGAATGATGATCTTATTGGTTTTATTACGAAAGGTAAGGGCGTTTCAATTCATAAGAGAAAATGTGGTGTCATTAAAAACTCTGATCCTGCACGAATTGTGCCGGTTCGAATTGGCACCGAAGGTCTTCAGGATGAGGCGGAGTCCGCTCTCGATGAAACCTATGCAGTACAAGTGTTAATTGAAGCTGACGATCGAATGGGACTTGTGCGTGATATTACGGTTACTATCGCGAATGAGAATGTAAATATTCTTCACTTTTTTCAAGATCCACCACTCGACAACCACGCAATGATTAATTTTTTGCTTGAAATTAACGACTTTGAACAGCTTGAACGATTACTTTATAAGCTTGAAAAAATCGAAAGCGTACGGCGTGCTTGCAAAGTGAACTGAGGGTCAAGTGATTCAAGTTGAGAGAGAAGTTCGCTTTCAAGGATAGTTGATTTCATTCGGTCTTCGAGGTGTCCGAGTAGTTTTACCGCCTTTAATAAATAGGTAAGTACTGTTTTGTCGGGGTCGGTATTTTCTAGAGTGTTTAGTGTGTTCAGTGCTTTGATAGTGAGTGTGTAGAGTTCTTGTTGATTTCGCGCCCCTTCGGGCAACATGCGATAAATGAAAAGTGCAATCACTCCTGCGGCGCTGTAGCGTGCGGGATCACCCTTAATAATTTTAAAATGTTCGGTGGTGTGTATTTCGCGTAAATATAACAGGGGAGTTGTTTTACCCGAGCACTCCAATTCAACGTTCACCATACTGAATAAGTCGAGATGATAGCTCCGTTGACTGCGTGGTCTGCGTACTCCTTTGCCAATAACGCGTACCACTCCGTCGTTTGGTGAAAAGAACACAATCACTTTATCGTACTCTTTAAACGGACTTGTTTTTAAAATGATGCCCTCAAGTTTTGTGTGCAACATAGCGGCTAATTATTTTAAAACGCGAACGGTAGCCAAGTAGCTTACCAACGTTGTGAGTGAGCAGCTAAACAAAAATTCGGCGATAAGTGCATTTTGAGCAACGGCCGTAGTTAAATCTCCAAATGGCAAAATCAAAATAAAAATAAGATTGAGAATAAATGCCGAAACTCCAATAATAACTCCTTCAATAATAAATGGTGCAACAATGGTATGCTCGTGTGCACCAATGTAGTGCATGATCGTTAATTCATGTTGGCGGTGTGCCATGGTAATGTGAATGGTGCTGGTGATGAGTAAAATGCCACCGAATCCGAATAATACTAAAAAGAACGAGAGTACACGGGTGGTTGCACTTTCAAGTTGAGTTAAGAATGCTTTAAGATCATCTGTCGCTTTGCTTGTTGCGTGGTCGCTGTTTTTTGTTGGATGTAAAAGGTTTTTTGCTGATGTTCTCACGAGCGTGGTAACGGCATCGAGTGAGTCAACTTGTGTCGGTGTTACCACAATACTTGCTGGCAGCTGTACGTTGTATTTTTCAATGAGTGAGGTGTCGAGTGAAAATGCTTTATTTAAAAGATTTAATGCGTCTTGCGATGAGGTATAGTTAATTTTCGTTATCAGATCGGTGTGTGTCTCTAAATCCTTAATAAGAGAACTTACCTCAAATGGATTCGCTTTTTCTTTAATATAAAAGGTAAGAGTAACTTTGCTTTCGAGATTAGTAACAAGCTTCTCTGCGCCGTTATGTACAAGAATGAGTGCGTGAAAAAGCGTGAGCAAAATAGCAATTATTATGGTGGCAGGAATCGTCGTCATCCAATTGCCTAGAAATGCCGAGATGCTTTTTTGTATAAGTTTCATATTGAAAAATTACCGTTACGGTAACGGTACATGATGTATGCACTACCATCAAGATTATTCGTGCTTTTCGCCGCTGTGTTTTAACTTAGCTTTTATGATTGTTGATTTATATTCACTTGGTTTATAGGATTCAATCCGAACAATATTTGTGTTCAACCCCTCGTCGATCAGGAATTTTTGAAGTCGTTGCGTAAAAGCATATTGGTCGTAACCGAGCGCAATAGTCGTTGGCTTATACTTTTTAATCACTTTGTATTTGTCGTTTTTATCTCCAAGCACGACGGTCGTTGCAATGCCACATGCTTCAACAGCTTTTTTGCGTACTTTTTCTCCAAAATCAGATTCTGCACCTTTTATTGCTTTAACCGTTTCGTCGCGCGCAATGACGACAATTAACTCATCGCCGTGTTTTTTGGCTTCAGAAAGGTAAAAAGCGTGACCATCGTGAAAATGATCAAAGGTGCCGAAAGTTAAAACGCGAGTAGTGCTCATGATCTCAAAAGAGGAGTGGAAGAGTCGGGTGCGAGGAGTTCAACTGTTAATAGTACGATGAAAGCTACGCAGCCGATGCCTAAAAGTAGACCAGAAAGCCATCGTCGGTCAATGCCATTTTCAATGAGGTAGTGTTTTAGTTGTGCGTAAAAGAAGGTGTAGGCTGCAACGTAAAAAGGAATATAGGTCACGCGATTTACGATTCCACTGTAGGGGCTGTAGTACCCGTTAACGTAGAGAAGTCCGGCTAAAAAATGGGTGAGTCCTACAAGGGCGAAAAACCAAAACGATATTTTACGAATGTTGTCGTAGAGCTCCATGGGGCATAGTATAAAGCGGAAAGCTGAAAGTAAAAAGGGAAGGTGTATTGTGCGTGATCTCTCTCTCTAGTCATGCTAATTCCTTGTTTTCTCGTTCTTACTCGTTTATCTTATTGTGCGTATGTTAACTCGTGAACAAGTCCTTAAAATTGCGAAGTTGGCGCGTCTTGGAATAAGCGATGCCGAGGTTGAAAAATACCAAGTGCAGCTTTCGGGGATTATTTCGTACATCGATAAGCTGAACGAAGTAAATACCGATGGAGTGGAGCCGACTGCGCAGGTGACGGGACTTTTGAATTGTTTTAGAACTGATGAAATTTTACGTGAGCCGTTGGCAAATGCCGATGATCTGTTGGCAAGTTCACGAAATTTTGACGAATCAACACACTCTATTTTAGTGCCTAACGTGTTTGAATGACATGAATCTCTCCTCTCTTACCATTCAAGAAGCCGCCGCAGGTCTACGCGAAAAAAAGTTTTCAGCGGTAGAGCTCGCGCAGTCATGTCTCGACTCCATTAAAAAATATGATGGTGGTGTGCATGCCTATACGACTGTTTGTGAAAAAAGTGCCTTAGAAGAGGCTCGTGCAGCAGATTCATTGTTTGCTTCAGGAAAAGCACCAAGTGTTTTGACGGGAATTCCGGTTGCATTAAAAGATGTCTTTTGTACAAAGGGAATTAATACGACAGCGGCCTCAAATATTTTAAAGGATTTTAAGCCGGCATATGACGCGACGGTGGTTAAAAAACTCGCACACGCAGGCATGGTGATGCTCGGTAAAACGAATACTGATGAGCTTACCTGCGGATCTTCAACTGAAACATCTTGTTATGGCACCACTCATAATCCGTGGGATTTAGAACGTACCCCGGGCGGTTCTTCTGGTGGCTCGTCTGCGGCAATTGCAGCTGATGAATGTATTTATTCTTTGGGTACCGATACTGGTGGATCTATTCGCCAACCTGCGGCGTACTGTGGCATTACCGGTTTAAAAGTAACCTACGGACGTGTGTCTCGTTTTGGCGTTATTTCAATGGCGTCGTCACTTGATACGGTTGGGCCAATGACAAAGACCGTGTGGGACGCAGCGGCAGTTTTGCAAGAAATTGCGGGGCACGATGATCACGATACCACCACGCCAAAGGTGCCCGTCGATGACTATTTGGGCGCGCTCGCAAACGCCGATGTTGCAGGCATGACCATTGGTTTACCAAAAGAATATTTTATTGCGGGTACAGACCCCGAGGTAGATAGCGCTGTTCGAGCGGCGATTGATTTGTTGGTTAAAAAAGGCGCGAAGATTAAAGAAATCAGTTTGCCTCATAGCCCTTATGGTTTAGCGGTGTATTACGTTTTGAGTCCTTCTGAAGTGAGCGCTAACATGTCTCGTTACGATGGTATTCGCATGGGGCCTGGTCCTTCTGCAACGCCAAAAGATTTAGAAGAGTACTATTACAAAACACGAGGTGAAGGCTTTGGATCCGAGATTAAGCGCCGTATTATGATTGGTACCTACACGCTTTCGTCTGGTTATTACGATGCGTATTATACGAAGGCGCAAAAAGTTCGTACGTTGGTAATTCGTGATTTTGAAGAAGCATTTAAAGATGTCGATGTCATCATTACGCCGGTGACTCCTTCGACGGCATTTAAAATTGGCGAGCACGCGAATGATCCTGTCAAAATGTATCTTGAAGATATTTTTACCGTGTCGGCGAATGTTGCCGGACTCCCAGGTCTCGCGGTTCCCGTGGGCTTTGGCTCAAATAAAATGCCGATCGGTATGCAAATTATCGGCCCCCACTTTAGCGAGGCAAAGTTGTTACAGGTTGGCCATGTGTATCAGCAGGCGACCGAGTGGCACACGGCGAGGGCGATGTGATAGTTTTTTTAATATACCGCAGCCCGATAGCATTCTTCGCATACCACTTTTTCGCTCTGGTCGGGTGAGAAGGTGCTCTGAATATTTTTTGCGCACTGTGAACATGTTCGTTCGAAAAGCACTCGAGGATTTCTTGCGTGGCTGCGTTTTTGATGACGACACTCTGGGCATTCCCGCGGAATGGGGATTTGTTGCTGTCGGTAAAAAGCTAACTCTTGTTTGATTACCTTGTAATTTTTGTTACAAACGTTACATGCCAATATTGCTTGAGAGAGGGAATCAGCAGCATCGGCTATATTATCGGGAATCACTGCATTAGATGATTTGTATTCACGTTTATCTGTATCTTTCCAACGTAATCCCATTTTTAACGCCTCATCTTTTGTTAGTGGAAAATAATCTTGAGCGACGGTTTCGTTATATGCATGTGGTGAAAGTGACATTGGGAAAAATTCACCGTAACTGCCATCTGCCTTCATCTGTTCAATTATCTTTGCCTTCAAATCTTCATACTCTTCAATCGAGTATTTCATGTTCAAAATACAATTTTCACCACGATTTATCCCAATACATCCAAAAAGATTTTTAGAGTTATTGCACATGTCGCAGTAGAAAATACTGCTGCAGTAGTGGCTCGCAAGATTGTACGCACTGTACGTTAGATTGAGCGTGCTAATAAGCTCGGTTGAAAGTTCTGGTTTGTAGAGTGAATAATTTAGGTCATAGCAGTCTTTCGCATCTAATACGTCGAAGAGGAATTTAGAATCCTCACAATTTGTAGCGTTGAAACCAAAATGTGTATTTTTTGAATTTGAGATCATATCGCCGGTGCAATTTTCTGTGTTGGTCAGATACATGTCACGATGCAGTGCATTTTGTTTTCGGTATTCATTCCAGCTAGTTCGGGCATTTTCTTGCCCGTTAACAGTAGATAACTGAAACTCAGCTAATTTTTTGAAATACTCCTCTTTAGTGTACGGTTCATTCATTATGTAGTATTCCTTGTTCCTCAAATTGTACGAAAATAAGCAGTTGTTACAGCCCCTCATGTCGTAGCAAAAATAGAGATCATTTGAGTCGTTGCAATACGTTGAATAAAAACAGTTATAACAATTTGAGCATGAAATACATTCGTAGCAGAGTGTTGAGTGATACAGAAAGGTGTTATCTACGCTATTTTTCGAGTATTTAGTGAAAAGATTGTAGTAACAATCTTCGTTTGCTTCACCGGCAATGTCGTAATAGCAGTTTTTGTCATCACCGCAGTAATTGCAAAACTCACTATTTTCGCAGTTAACTAGATCGACACCGAGGCGAGGAACAATTCTCATTAAATCTTCATATTGCTCTAAAAAAGCTCGTGAAAAATCATATGTTCTGCCAAGTGAGTACGCATCCCATGAATCGCTCCACCAGCAAGTAGGACAATAAATAGTATAGGGAGAATCTGGTGTATAGAGTGAGAGGATTGATTTTTTGCATGAATCACAATCACGTTTATAAAAAGTTCGATCATTGCGCCAGGTCAGCCGTCTTCGTAATCGCTCTTGCGGGCAGAGTGTCGGTAAAGGTAGGTTCAGTTTTTTGTAATGCTCCAAATCCTGTTCATCGAGTGTGAATTTGTTTCCTGACAGTGCACAGGTGCGAATTTCTTCCATACAAAATCTATTATACCAAATAGTGCTATAATGGCTCCATGAATAGATTAAAAACGATATTACTGCTTGGCGTTTTAACTGGCCTTATTGTGGGTGCGGGTTATTACTTTGGCGGGCAAAATGGGGCGATGTATGCGCTTGGATTTTCGGCGCTCATGAATATGGGATCGTACTGGTTTTCAGACAAACTGGTTTTGGCGATGTATGGGGCGAAGCCGGCAGAGCAGCATGCGTATCCTGCACTTCACAAAATAGTGCATGAACTTTCTATGGCGGCGAGTATTCCGATGCCACGGATTTTTATTGTAGATATGCGCGAGCCGAATGCTTTTGCAACAGGGCGAAATAAAGAGCATGCGGTCGTTGCGGTGACTACCGGAATTTTGGAGTTACTCAGCGAGCGCGAACTTCGTGGCGTTCTTGCACACGAAATTTCACACGTCACTAACCGCGATATTTTGGTGTCGAGTGTGGCGGCAACTTTGGCTGGTGCGCTTTCGTATCTTGCTCAATTTGCGTACTTTAGTGGAGGACGACGCACGAGCGACCGCGAGGGCGGTGCAATTGGTCTTATATTTTTTGTTATCGTGACTCCCATTATTGCGGCGCTCATTCAAATGGCGATTTCTCGTTCGCGTGAATATTTGGCAGATTCAACGGGTAGCAAGTTGTGTGGCGAGCCACATGCATTGGCATCTGCACTGCGAAAATTACACATGGGAGCAAAGGCGCATCCCTTACCAAACGAACCAAAATACGAAGCTACCGCACATTTATTTATAGTAAATCCATTCCACGCTTCATTCATGGTAAATCTTTTTTCAACACATCCACCAATCGAGGAGAGGATTCGAAGGTTGGAGAGTGGGGAGGTTGAAGAGTAAAAAGATTATTGTTCAAAGGTGAATACATTTCTGCCTCTTAAGTTTCCTTCGTATCTAAAAAGTCCGGTTTCTGCATCACTTCGGGTTATACCAAATTCGCCCGTGCTTATTTTGGGATCAAGGTAAATTGGTCCTAAATTATCTATAACACCATTTTCATTTAAGCAACGCTGTATTTCATAACATGCATGTGGAACACAAGACGATAATACCGTGTATCCTTCTCTTGATGCTCCATTCAGTGAAGTGACGTAATAGGTTGGCATTGCCACTGTGCAGGTTGATCCTCCAACTCTAAATACTAACTTTCCATAATTATCAAGATTCCTCAAATAATCTCCAAAATTCTCTATCGTATCTATACAGCGTACTAGCCTATTGTATTCTCCAATTTTAACTTCATTCACTAAATCACGGAATTTCTTGTCTTGGCTTATTTCTAAATGTTTACCCACCCTATCGTCCCACGATTCTAAGCTTTCGCATGGAGAAAAGAATACTAATTTCTGTCTTTTAATTGCGCGTCTAATCTCAATAAAAATATTTTTGATAATTCGGCTATCATAACCACCTAAATCATCTACGCCGTTAATAACCAGAATTTCGTGAGCATTTCGCCTTACTACTGTATCGATACCCATATACCTATGTATATTAAAAGGTACTAATATGAACTAATATGCGTATATTGTCAACCGTCGTTTCTTTTACTTATTTCTACCTGAAAAACCCCACGCCATCTTAAAGATATCCCTCTTAGTCATCGATATTTTGGCAGACTCAGTTGAGTTAGATGAAATAGAGGAGCAGCGGGGACAAATGTGACACTGCGTATCACTACCGGCACAAATCGACGACCAATCGATCGAGCGCTAAAACAAATTCTCGGTTATCGCCGGTGGTAATTTTTATGCCACCAGTTTTAAGGCGCGTATCAATGTCGAGCAGCAGATCGTATGCTTTTTTGAGCTGTGGCATAGTGAAATTCCGTGTTTGGTTGAGCGTGTTTGAAACTACAAACGGATGTTCTTTTGTTACACTCACAATTTCTTCGCGTGATTTTTTGCGATCGGACAAATCTTTAATTTCGGTAATAATTCTAAATTGGCGCATGATCATAGAGAGGATTCCATGCATAGCTTCGCCACTTTCGATGAGCGTGTGAAGTTCGTTGAGCGCATTTTTATTGTTTTTTTGCGAGAGCGCGTCGGTAAGTTTAAAGATGCTTGTGGTAAGTGTGCTCACGACCATTTTATCGACATCTTTCACCGTCACGGGGCGGTTGGCTGCGTAATTAACGAGTTTCACAATTTCATTTTCGAGGCGGAATAAATCGCCACCAACGATGTCGGCAAGGTGCTGGCATGCATTTGACTCGATCTCGCCGCCTACTTTGTGCGCTTGTTGCGAAATCCACAGTTTAAGTGCACCCCCTTCGATTTTTTTAAACTCTGTACACTGCGCGTTTTTGATGAGTTTTTTGTAGAGAGAAAGACGTTTGTCGACGCCACGAAGTTCGGCAAAAATGACTACGGTCGAGTCGGGGATGTTTGGCAAAAATGTGCCAAGTGGTTCGAGCTCTTCTGATTCAAATTCATTCAGTGCGTTTTTTACAATCACTAATCGTTTGTCTGCTAAAAAGGGAACTGAACTTGCGGCGTCGATTATTTCGGCCGGTTTGTACTGTGATCCTTCGTAAAATGCGGTATTTAAATCTCCATATTTTTTTTCAAATTCAATTTTCCAAAACGAGATTTTTTGGCTCAAGCTGTGAGTGTCGTCGCCGTAGAAAAAGAAAGCTGGCATGCAGCGAGTTTAGCAGAAAAAGGGGAGGGGTGGGAGGTGAGTGGATTTTGGGATTTTAACTCGAAATTTTCGAGGTCTGTTGTTCCCGGGAACGTTTTGCTATGGCGTTTGCGTTTTATTGAGAAATATTGAGCGATAATGTTATGCAGCGTTGGTGTTTTACTTTTTTGAAATATATTGCAGAGTGCATGGTTTGTGAGTATGCACTTTTTGAAATATTCCGCTCTGATTTGCAAGTCGGAAAGCGTGACATTTTGGCTTGTAGTGGCCATAATTGGTTCGTCGGTAGGTTGTATTTTTTTAACAAATATTGTGTTATGAATATTCAAACAATTTCAGACGGTCAGTTGTACGAAATGTGCCGGAAATTTGGACGTGAGGCACTTTTGGCGCGAAACAAATTCATCGGTCTTTTGCCAGAAGTAAACGCGCGTCGCCTGTACGAAACAAAAAAGTTTGTATCACTTTTTCACTTTGCAGCGGTGATTGCGGGAGTGAGCAAAGAACAAGTGAGATTAGTGATAAACCTCGATAATCGATTCGAGAATATGCCACAATTGAGAGGAATTTTAGTTGAAGGGCTCGCGAGTGTTAATAAATTGTCACGAGTCGTCTCGATCGCAACGGTCGAAAATCAGGTTGAACTTGCCGAAAAAGTACTTATTTTATCGAAAGCCGCGCTCGATGTTTTTGTCAGAGATTATTTGATTAAAAAAAATCGCATTGCACAAAGTGCGCAGTTGAATAACGAAATAGAAGAAGGACTTTTTACAAACCAAAACACCGATGCGGCAAGCGGTCAAAATCAAGATGGTTTTCCTAAGCCAGAAACCGAGGCAAAATGTCTGCCCGGGCAGATCGATGACTCCATAAATTCTACAAAACCCGCACAACTCATCACATACATTAAAACCCCAATTTTGGGCGACGAAGTGAAGAAACAACTCAACGAACTGCAAGAAAAAGGAATTAACATTGATCAAATCATTTTAGAGGCGCTTGAAAAACGAAAAAAGGATTTAGAGCAGAGAACAGCGGTGCAAGTAGAGAAAGCTGAGCAGAAATTAATCGAGCAAATTGTCGAAGGAAAACCAATTTCTCATTATATTCCCGTCGCAACTGAACGCCTATTGAAAGATGAACACGGGGAAATGTGCTCAATTCCATTTTGCAAAAATATAGCGAAAGTTATTCACCATACAAATCGATTTTCAATTAGCCATTCACACGATCCTCGTTACCTAGCCCCACTGTGCGACCCTCATCACCAAATTGCACATGCGGTCGATGTTAAAGCATCGGAGATGCGGCGAAATAAAATGCGCGAGTGAGGTTGAGTTAGTCAAAGCGCACAGTTTCAAAGTAGTTATAGCAAAACGTAAATAATACGGATGCAAGGACATTTTTGAAATGACGGCAAGCCATTACCGCGCCATTTGCTCTTGCTGAAGATTTACCAAGTCGCGCAAGACGGGTGGCAAGTTGTAGTACAACCATGCGCCGTAATTTATAACGATTGTTCCTTGATTCTTTTTTGCGTCACCGGCGAAGGTGCGAGACTTAAAGAGTGGTTCAATGTCGCCCACGATTGCGCCGTTGAATTCGAGTGACGAAACCCCTAAATCAGCCGCGCCAGTGCCAGTAATTTGTCCTCCTGGGCCATTTGGTTTTTTAGGATCTTTGATCGATACATACACACCATCGAGGTGAGTGACATTCGGTGCAATTTTTATGTCGCCACCGATAACGATGAATGCGATTGAAGGGGTCTCTTTGAATGAAGCGTTGCGCACAACTTGTTCGTCGAAGACTATGTTGCTCGAAATAGTAAGGTCTTTGCCTTGAATGATGAAGGTTCGTGATCCTTCTTTCACCGGTGATACATTTTTTACTTCAAGGGCATTATTTGTTTTATACACTTTATAATTTTGATTACTTAGGGTGACAGTATTTACTTCATTAATATCTTCACCTCTAATGGTAGCAATATTCAAGTTCGCATTCTCCCTGGTAAACCTCACAATATTATCACTGATTGCTTGACGAATTGCATCTGACGTGAGGCTTTGTGAAATTGATTGCTGTAACTCACATAATCCACTTGAAAGATTTTTGATTGGATTGCTGTATTGAGAAACAGCGCCACCGTCTTTATTACTATTTTTACAAAGTAAGTTTGAAGGAATGAGCGGTGCTGGCGATGGTGCTTCTTTACCTCCTTTTACAATTTCTTCTTCTTCGATAGGGAATAAAGGTTCAATAATTTCGCCTTCAATATTCGGCAATGAAAAACATGCGGTAATGTCGCTGCCGTAGGTAAATCCTTGTTCAAGAATAATGTCGCCCAAACCACGTGTAAGCAAATATGGGCATGGCGTAAAGAGGTCTGCAAAATCTGAATAATTACGCCCCTCGCTGTCGACTGCACTCGCAATGTTGTGGAATTGTTCGCCACAGAATCCGGTGTTGCCACGTGCAATTTCGTTTGCACACACAGCGGGATTAATTCTTGAATTGATGAGTTGAGCAACTAATTCAACTGAAACGCTCGTTCCTTGGCGTACATCTTTGACAGTTATGCCTGCAACAAAATCGTTGCTTGTGTAACAGCTTTGTGAGCCGTCGGGAAATACATTGATGATTGGATTACAACGCTCAATAATGTTATCTGGATATCCAGGAATTTTTTTAATGACTCTAAAGAGTTTGCCATCAAAAATTGGTTGTAATCTAAAGAGGCTGCCTTTGAATCCTGTTTCGCGCGCTGCGGAAAAATCCTTATTATAGCCAAACGATTCATCTTTGATAGTTACTGAGTCAACATTTCTTTGTGTTGCTGTAAACGTGAGTTTATATTTTGCACTGTCTCCTTGTTGAATGACCGAGAGTGGGCCGTCATTTAGCGTGCTTACCGTTTTATCGAAGCTACCAGCGGGGACGCCACCTGATGGTGGGTTAAATTGCACACAGCCGAGCGGGCCTTGAACAAATCCTGGAGGACAAATTGGTTCTATTGGAATATTTGGTACGCACTCTACTCCATTGGAGAAATATCCAGGATCGCAGACTGGTCCTTCTGGATTATCGGGAACACATTCGTTGCCGACGAGGTGTTCATTTTCTTCACAGATAATAGGTACACATAGTCCGCTTGTAATATTAAGTACTTGTCCATCAGGACACTCGAGTGGGGGATTTTCGCATACTCCGTTTTCTGGGATTGGGCTTCCATCTGGACATGTTTCTTCACCAGAGTCAGTTGATTTGTTGGTAAGTCGGCATGTGACATCGATTCCCGCAGGAATAAGTGTTTGATGATTTGCGCCAAGACGTCCATACGTATCATCTGCTCTTGCGCTATTTTTACATTCAATTTTCTGTAACGTGTATCCCTCTTTTTGTTCTTCACCAATGGTATAGGTGCTGTCAGCTTCGACATCGTGCGTTTCACCGCTCTTGTAATTTACGCGGTCACCGAAGGCCATTTGCATTTCGAGCGGTATGCCAACAAGGTCATGAGCAAGTTCGAAAATACTTCCGCCTAGTGATAATCTTTTCGGTTGAACGGGTGCTCGTCTTTGACGAGCAGGTTGATTTTGAGGATTAGATACCGGTCGTCCTCGAGGTGCTGCATTCATCGCTTCAGCTTGTGCTGGGTCGGTTTTTTCTGCGTAGAGATTGAATGACTGAATAAGGTCTGGGTTGTCGTTTACTACAGCATTATTTTCATCGAGAACTTGTTTAATCAGTGTGAGTTTTGAGGTTGGTGTTTCTGGAATATCGGGAGTGGGTTGTCGCCAGATTGAAGTGAGGGATCCAACAGGCATTCTAATATTTGATTCTGGATTCTTTGATGGGTCGGGATTTGGAATTAATTGCCATCCGTTGTGATTTTCATCGTATCCCAGTCCGGCTGTCTCTTCTGAGTATGTCGCTTTTGGAATGCGATAATTTTGAATATATGCATACGATACCGTAGTTGCACTCCATGCATCTTCTTGAATATTGTTGGCTGACTGTAGATTGAGTCCAAATCCAGCTCCGTTAAAGCCTAACGTTCTATTGTATTCATTTGTTAAATCTACTTGTAAGCTTGCGGGATTGCCATCAGTCACATCATAAACGGTAAAATTCCCGCCATCATTTGGAACATTTTCTGCAAATACTGCCGGTGAATCTTCGTCGTCATTTATTCCGAATGTCCAAGTAACTTTTACTATTTTTTTACCACTGTCAGATCGAGTATCTTCTCTTAAAATGTTTGTACCTCCGAGGATCGGCAATGGATTCCCATTTGTATTACAACTTTCAATTATTGGTTTAATGCGAGCTTTTGTTTCTGCACTTACGTCCGGTGGAAACGGCATGTCGCATACGATATGATCTGTTTTAATGTTATCTATACCATCTTGATTATCGTCTACGTATGCTACGATCAAGAATTTATTTAAAGCTGCTTTGTAATAATATCGATCATTTTGTGCGATTGTGTAGTCATTGAAAAATGCATGTTCATGATACGCTGTTGGCACTGTTATCTCGGTAGCATTTTCGCTGATCGTACTTTCTTCAAGAGGAATAGGATTTTGTGGATGATATGGCCCCGTAGGTCCGTACCCATTTGCATGTGTGAAATCGAGGTGTTGTGAACATGCATTTGTGTTCCCTTCATCAATGACCGGAGGAGTCAGGAAATCCTCAGCAGCATCGTACTCTTTTAGCTGTCCTTGTGGATTAAAGGGGAATACTCGTATTTCACAGCTGCGGCCATAAATAGTATCAGCATATACAACTGATGTACTTAACATGCTTATGAGCATGATTGAGAGTGAAACGAGAATTTTTGTTTTATTTCTGAGAAGCATGTGAATTAATTTGCGTTTATTTATTCTTTTGATTTTATTATTCCTGCTGATCCTGTTTTATTCATGGCATAGTTATTTGTACTTGGGAGCTTTGCCTGGCTTTTAGGTTGGCCATTAATCATTTTCATAGTTAGGTAGAGTCCAGCTATCAGAACTGTTACTACTAGTGCGATAATAATATATTTTTTCATAGTACTAGTTAGTTTACGTTTGTATCGTCATCTCCGGTTGGTTTAATGAGACCTGCGCTTGCGGTATCACTTGTAGAGATTGTATTGATAGCTTTTAAATTTGCATTGAGGCCGCCACCAGAGAGGTGTACACCCGCAATTGGCTTCGGCTGCTCATCGAGGTTCGGAACCTTGAACGTGAGGCGAGGAATTCTAATTCTGAAGTCGCCACCGCCTTCTCTAGTATCGCCCCCTTCACCAATAATGCCACCTGGACCGTCGCCTTCTTTAGGACAGTCATCTCCCTCACAGGTTGTCGTTGTTTCATCTTCCTCACCAACTTCTTTCGATGCTCGTGGAATTGGCACTGCCAAACCAAGTACAACGGCGAAGATTCTGAATTTTTCATCTGTTTTGGCCAGTATTGCGAGTTCGGTCATTGCTCCGGTCCAATGCGGAATTCGTACGGTGTTTGTCTCTTTACCAACAAGCACAAACAGTTCATCTTCAAGCGCCTTAATATAGTTGGTACAAACTGAGTACGCACCAATATAGGCAATTGGCATTATGTGCATTTCGAAGTTTTCGGAAAGTTTTACGGTTTTTTGTCCCGCAAGTTCGGCGGCTCTAATCGTGTCTAAATATCCAAGCACTTTATTAATGGTATCAAAGCGCATTACGTCTGTATTGTGGTGTGCGTCGTGATCTTTTTGATTGAGCGCAAATCCATCTGGATCATGCACGAATTTTGTAATCTGATGCATTTCTACGTCGGTCAACATTGCTGGCAACACGGTCATTACTCGTTGTGAAAAGATTGATCTAAATTCATGCGCCATCTCGCGTTTTTTCTCAATTGGAGCATCGGTTTTTTCATTGACTTGTACTCCTACAGCAGTGCGTTCTTTATACGGAGAGTTCTTTCTAATGAGATACTGGGCGAGTTTTTTTGTAATTCCCGCGTCGGTGGTGTTAATATCCATGCGTCCCAAAACTCCTTCATTGCGAGCGCCGGGAACATTCTGGAAAACATAGCGTGCTTCACCTTTTATTTTGAGGATTTTATTGCCGACATCTTGCATTAAGAACGTACCATTTTTAATTTCTTCGGGTGTAGCATTAAAGTCGATTCGGCTCAAGTTTGCCATGAGCAAATCCCTTACGGCCTTGCCCTCTTCTTCTGTAAATCGCAGCGTTGGATCAGGATCTGCTTCGAGCGCTTTGATAAACATCGGCATGTCATAGTTCTCAAACTTCTTTTTGTAGAACGCATCTCTATCTTTTGGTTTTACTTCTTCGTCGAACTGCAAGAAAGTTGCATCGGTAAATCGGCGAATAACAAAGGCAAACTCTTGATGATTAGGTATTTTTGGAAGCCCTTCTTTTTCAAGCGCTACATTAATTACTCGTTCAAGGCTCTGAATGTCATCGTGAGAGGTGATTGGTTTGAAGTTTTTTCCAACTACGTATCCTTCGGTGATGTACGCCTTAATTGTTTGAAGAACTGCAATATCTTCTTTGTGTTTCTGTAACTCGTCTCCTAACATTTTAGGGTACTTCTTTGGATTTTTTTCTTTGTCGTATTCCTTTTCAAGTCTTTCAACATAACTCTTTACACGTGGATCGATCGAATAATTAGGAGCGGTCGCCTGCCCTCGCGTAAGTTCGTGAAGCAGTGCCTTGTCGGCTTCTGTTTGGCGATCTCGATATTCTTTATCGTCAACGGGGCCAGACTGAACACGGTCTTTCAGTGTTGGTTCAATATCTTGTGTAAAGGTGGTGTAGTCAACGATTGCGCTTGTGGTAGGCGCATTTGGATTAAGTGCTTCGTTCACGCGGCTCCTTACCCACGCACGCCCAGGGAATTTTGTAAGTCGGTGTGTTGCAAGTTGTTGAATCGCATTAAAGTCAAAATTATTTTTGTCAGTAATAACTATCGTTGATATTTCAACGACACCGTTATCTTGTAATGGAAGTGTTTTATCGAAACGTGCAATTTTTAAATTTGCATTGTTTGGTGCCGACAAAATCATGTCGCCGTTTTTCCATGTAACATACACATCTTTCGGCAAACTTGGGTCTGCGTAAACGTCAATTTGTCCGTGTGCTTCATAAGGAGTTAAGGTGAGTTGTCCTGGCTTTGCTTCTTTCACACTCATGCCGGCATTTTGAGCCAGTTCTTGTTTAATTTGGCCAAGTTGGTCAGGATTTTTTGTGACGAACTGTGAAAAATCAATTGCAGTTACATCTGATAAAACATACTCGCCTTTGCCATCTGTACCGGCGCCCGGTAAGTACACAATCGTTCCTGAAGATTTTAGATCAATAACAGGACCGTTTATTTGCATCACTTCGCTGCCTTGTTTTGAAAGGTTCTCAATGATTTTTTGTTGAATAGCATCTGCTGCTAATCCATTAATTTTCTTTTCCGGAGTTGTTGAAATGTACGTTAACTTTCGTTTCCATAAATTAAATTCAACACCAATATTCGGAGTTGGAATTGAAACGGGAAAGAATGGTGGGAACGGAGATGGCATTACCGTTGTTGCAACTCCTAATTTTAATCCTGCAAACGTTACGCCATCAACGGCCTCTTGCATTGAATGCTCTCTCTTTTCTTTTTTGAAAGCTTCGTATGAATCCGCAAAAATGCGCTCATTCATCCCTGGCATAATTTTTCCGGTTGTACCTTGCGTACTTGCTTGTTTTAGTCGGAGTGCCAAGTCACCGAGACCTGGGTATTTAGTAGGATTTTTCAAAACTTCTTCATAACGTGCTTCGGGAGTCATTGCATCTAACTTATTAATGCCCGCATCGCTATATGCGGTATCGATAGATGCTTTATAATTTTCTGCCACTGCTGCGCGAGTTCGGTTAAAGCCAACTGCTGCGTTGAATCCTGGGAATAATTTGCCGTTATCGACATCGAAGCCCGCAGTTGTACCAGCTTCTACATAGAGGTCGCAACTTTCGAGCTCTTTTGTGAGTGAAACGTTGCCCGATAAACCGACAACCGTTTTTTCTCCAAAGTTAATTCCGGGACCACCGCTTAATGTAATAGTCGTTCCCTTTTCAACAGTGAATTTTTTACCAATTCCGGCGTTCAATCCAAATCCATTGCCAACCATTGCGGCGCCGCCAACGGTCAAAGTCACGTCGTGACCAAGGTCGATCGGGATTCCTCCGCTTACACCAATACCATTGATAACTTGAGACACGTTATCAGCTTTTACATTACCAACAAGCATAATGCCCAAAAGCATTCGTTGTTCAACTTGTTGTAACTCTTCTTGATTAAATTTTCCCGTCGCTTTCAGTCCCTCCATAATACTTGCGACCTGCTCTTTTTTTAGGTTGAGTGTCTTTCTTTTGTTGTCGAGAATGACATCTCTATTGGCTTGTTCTTGCTCTTTTTGGTATACCACTGAACCAACGCGCATTAATAAATGACGTGCCTTGAATTTTGCTTTTGGAGCAGGAGAAACGCGATCTTCAGTGAGCTCTGAAATACGGTGAACTTCAAGTGCTTTGTATAAATTATGCTGATCCATCGCTGGATCGTTTTTGAAATCGATGACTGTATTGTCTGGCGGTACCGTTACTCCCGCTTCTTTCAAATCTTCGATAATTTTACCAATACTTTCATTTGCTTTAATTGCAGGAATTGTCGTTGCACCAATATTTAGTAAGTGATTTATATAAATTTTAGTTGCTTCCGGGTCAAGACCTTCAGGAATTTCACCGTTTTTTCCAAGTGGTGGTTGTGCCGCTTCATACGCCAATTTGTACGCTGTCTCGGCTGATTGTTTTTGGTTAAACCAGTCACCATCTACAAAGGCGACGTTTCCATTCAAGTCTTTAAATTTTGCTTTTGGTGGATTTTCTCCTAATCCTAGAACTTCATGTAGTTCATCGTCGTATCGTCGTAAATTGTGATCTCCATTATTATTCAAGAATAATTCTCGGAGCGCCACGGCGACAGGAGAATGATCTTTATCGAGTGTCTTTTCATCTTCAAGCTCCTCGCCCACATTTAACTTTGCATTCTGCAAATAGTTAATAAGAGTCGTGATTGCGGCGCAGTAATCGCCCAATACTTGAGTAACATTTTTTATCTGCTCCTTATATGGGTATAGTTTTCGAATTCCTGCATCTTTAATTTCACCTTGGTCTTTCACGTTAGAAAGTCGATCATTATTTTTTGATACTTTTTGAAATGATTCTAAAAGTGTGTCTTCGTCGAGCGGATCGTCAATTTCGTCGACATCGCTGCCAACGTCTGACTCAAGAAGGTCAAAACATTCTTCAGTAACACCATACGTGGTTAATACTTCTTTAAATTGGTAATATCGATCTGTAAACACACGAGTTGAAATTTCATCGAATGAAAGCGTATTGTCTTTTATCGCGTCTTGTTTAATAAGGTCTTTGAGTGCATCGGTGTTGAATCCCGCAACTACAAATGGATTCACGCTATAGCCAGTTTCTTTTGCGTAATCTTCTTTCATCAACTGCTCCATTTCTGAGAAGTTGTTGAAATTTCTCCAGCTTTTATCGAACGTATCTGGATTTTCGTCGGTGGCATCGCGCACCATTGCCGGGTCAAGTTCAGCACGAGTTTTTAAAACAATATCTGGTCTTTCACGAACGGTCGATGTCAAAACATTCTCGCGTTTTTGTCGTTTAATCTCGTATGTTTTGAGCATGTCATCGCTCGGTTTTTCTTCGTAAGCGGGAACTTCTGGAGCTTTTTCTGGAGCCGGTGGCGTAGGCGGAACATTCACTCCCTCTGGTTTTTTTGGATCTGCCTGGCCTTCTGACTTTGCTTGGCCTGCTGCCGGTTTATCTACTTCATCTTTTTCTTTCTTTGGTACATTTGGACGATTAGAACCTTCGTTGTATTTGAGTGGGAGCAGATTTAATTGTCCTACTGCATCTGCCATATCTCTGCGACGATCGTAGCCTCTTACCTGCGCTGCTCTTCGTCGTTGAAGAATTTTATCTTCAAAATTTTTCTCAAGGAATGGTTTTAAAACTGGTTCGAGATTGAAGTCTGCAATAAGGTCACCATCTGCTTCATGAAAACTAAACATCAGTTTTTTTGGATCGAAATTTGCATAGGTAATATCATCCCATTCATCGTTCAAATCATCATATAAATCTACATCACCGGTCATTTGCGCGAGTACCGCTTGTGGTATGTTTTCACGAACAAAAGCTTCAGATGTATAGACTCCATATTTATCTTTAATAGCCCTTGTAATTGCGGTAGTTATTTCTGCCGCCATTGGTTTATTCCCATCAATAGGTGGAGTACTTGGAATTGCGTCTTGATCTGCTCGCAAGTTCTCGAGTGTGAGCACCGCTTGTGCTCGGTCTGCATTTTCTTGTTGTGCACCCATAGTTTTAATTTTTATTAATCTTATTAGTATACCATTTTTTAATAGGAGTGTGAAGCCTATGGCCGCACACCCCTTTCAGTTTCGACGATTTTTACCATTAATTATTTGCCGAAGTTTGGAATCAAAGATAAATGAAACCCGACTTCAGATGCATTAATGTTACCCGTATCTACTGAACAAGGACCAGCATTCATACCAATTTCAAGCCCATGTTGGCCGCCCACATCCATACCACGATAACCAATTTCACCTAATACACAGGTATTTTTGCGTTCTGGGTGAAATTCGCCTTCAGCTCCAGCTCCGATATACATTCCATTATAAAATTCACCGGTAAATCGTGTATCGAATCCCGCAATTTGGCTTACATCTCCCGCATGTCGCTGAAGTTTGAATTGTACGCCTGCATCGAATCCTAATAAATCACGATGGCCGAATTTAGTGTTTATAAAGCCACCAAGACTCGCTTCGTCGGGGCCTGTTTTATGTGTATCATTTTGAAACTTTACACCAAGTTTAAAATCATCGTTAAGGTGCAAAGCCACATGTGCGTCGAGCGCCGCATTTTCATTCGGATTTGTGGTATGCATATGGCCACCAATAGCCACTTCAACAGGATCAATCACAAAACCGGCCATAGCGCCTATTTTTAGCTGAAAACTACCAATTTTTTCGGCATTTTCGTCTTTTACGGTGTCTTTTCGCTTTGCAGCTTCTGCGTGTGCAGGAGCGAGAGAGAGGACTGAGGCAAGGGCTGCGGTACCAAGATAGTTCATTTTAGACATAAAAGTGTGTAGAATTAGGGTATAAAGTGACTCGTTTGAGTCAACAGAAGATAGGACTATATCATCAACTTTACAATTTGTCAACATTGGTATGACCGACGCACCAAAAACAACCATACAACAGATTAGATTTCCCATTTTGATCACTAATTTTAAGGCGTATCAGAGCGCGACGGGCATGGCGGCTTTGGCTCTCGCCAAAATTCACGAAGAAGTGGCGAAAGAATATGGAGTTTGCTTCGCCGTGGCGCCTCAGGCAACGGACATTTGGATGATCGCCTCACAGGTTGAAATCCCCGTTTTTGCCCATCATTTTGACTGTGTGACTCATGGTCAATTTACGGGACATATTGTGCCCGAGGCTCTCAAAATGGCGGGTGCAGATGGCTCGCTCTTGAATCATGCTGAAAAGCGAATACCTTTTATATATATGGCAGATAGCCTCAATCGTGCCCGTGAGGTCGGATTTTTCACTTGTGTTTGCGCTGCGACCGTTGAAGAAGGCAAAAATATCGCTGCACTTAAACCAGATGCGGTTGCAATTGAACCACCTGAATTGATTGGCGGCGATGTGTCGGTTTCTACCTCGAATCCCGACATTATTCGCAGAGCGGTTGCAGAGATTAAAGGAGTGCCCGTTATTGTTGGCGCAGGAATTAAGAATGGCGAAGACGTACGAATTGCCCTCGAAATGGGCGCACAGGGAATTTTAGTCGCCTCGGGAGTTACCAAGTCGGCTGACCCTCGTGCCGTTTTGGTCGAATTTGCGAAAGCGATGCAGAAATTTAGCGCGTAACGCGTAGCGTTTTAATATGATTATCGGAACAGTCATTCACGGCCAAAAAATTGGCAAAAAACACGGGCTGCCGCCGACGATGAATATTCAAGTTGCGCCGAATCAGCCTGAATTTGAAAAACTAGAGCAGGGGATTTATGCGGTGAAGGTGCGCCGTACCAGTCCGGAAAATTTGTCACAGGACATTAACGTTTTCCCGGGAAAACCTAAATCTGAGTGTAGGGCGGGAGTCGCTCATTATGGCCCGCGCCCTGCAGTTGCCGCCTCTGACTCCTTCGAAATTCACGTTTTTGATTTTAATGAAGATTGGTATGGGGCGAGCGTTGAAATTGAAATGGGTGAGTATCTTCGTCCTATTGAAAACTTTGCGACGATCGACGAGCTTCGAGTGCAGATTGAAAAGGATATTGAGAGGGGAAGGAGCTTGTTAAAATAATAAACAAGTACGTATCAATATACAGATGCAGAGTAGGCATCTTTATTTCGCGCTCACTTCTTTTTCAATCTCCGCGAGCCGTGTTTTGCCGTCTTCGGTGGTGTGATACCAGCTTCTTTTTTCTGCAAACTCTTTTTGTGCAATTCGTCCCTGTGTGGCTGTGGAAAGTTCGTCTTTGACCATAATTCCCAACGCTTCTACTACTTCAGTAATAGGAGTGATAACCGTCGCGGTTTTTCCAATCTCGTTTACTGATTTTGCCAATGCTTCAGCAATACCTTTTTCACCTTTAATTTGTAGCGCGGCTTCTACCTCTTCGCCTTTTACCTCTTCGCCATCACGTGCGCGTTCAATAAGTGAGGTAAGCTCTGCTTGTTTTTCGGCGAGGGCTTTTTCTAGTTTTTCGTACTGCGCTTCAAAGTGTTCCTGTTCTTCTTTCATGGCTGCTTCTTCAACCAATCTTTCATGGCGCTCTTGTGGTGTTTCTTTCTCTTTTAGGCTTTCACTAAAAACTTCTCGTTGTTCAGGTGCTGCATTTTTTGCTTCAAAGGTTGCGTCCATAGATTTTTATTTTTAATTAATTAATGGTTCTGTCTATTATACCATTTTTGACGATCACCACGAACCCCGATACACTACAACCATGCTACGTTTTTTACGCGGGCTTATCTCTGACCACAATCCACTACTTCATCTCTATTATAAGTTGATCGCGATTTTGGCTGCCATTCGATACGGATTTCCAGCTCAGCGGCTTCGCGTCATTGCCATTACCGGAACAAAAGGAAAATCGACGGTTACACACATTACGGCAAAAATTCTTGAATCTGCGGGTTTAAAAGTAGGCGTTGCCTCGACGATTGGTTTTCAAGTGGGGAATTTAAAGTGGATTAATGACACCAAACAATCAACACAAGGTCGCTTTCGATTACAGAAATTATTAAGGATGATGGTTGACGATCACTGCGATGTGGCGATCTTAGAGGTTACCTCGCATGCCTTGGTGCAAGCCAGATTATGGGGAGTGAATTACGACACCGCTGTTCTCACCAATATTCAAAATGATCACCTTGAGTATCATGGGAGCTTTGAAAATTACATGCACGCAAAAGGTCTCTTGTTTAAAATTTTAGGAGATAGTGAGCGAAAACACGGTATTGAAAAAGTTGCGGTGTTGCCGATTGAAGATGATCAGTATCCGTATTTTGCACAGTTTCCGAAAGACAGGGAGCTTGCCTTCGGTATTTCAAAAGGATTTTTACATGCAGAAGATATGAAGTACTCGGCGGTTGGTTGTACTTTTACGATTCGTGTTCCAAATGGCTCTGAGACGATCGACTTTAAATTGCCGGGAGAATTTAATGTGCGCAATGCCTTGGCAGCGGCTGGGGCTGCAATTAGCTGTGGTGTGAATTTAAAATCCATTAAAAAAGGATTAGAGCAGGAATTTGTAATTCCGGGTCGACTTGAGCGAATCGATGTTGGTCAGCCTTTCACCGTGCTTGTCGATTATGCGCATACCGAAGAGTCGCTCGAACGGGTGCTCGAGCTGTTTAAGCCTTTGACCAAGCGCAAACTATGGCTTGTGTTCGGCTGTACGGGTGGTGGACGCGATGCGGGCAAACGGCCATTAATGGGGGCAATTGCCGACAAATACGCCGACATGATTGTGGTGACCGACGACGATTCATATACCGAAGATCGTATGACAATTATTAACAATGTGTGTGAAGGAATTAAACGCAAAGAGAGCGAGGGACTGTGGAAAATCCGCGATCGCCGCGAGGCAATTCGATTGGCGCTTACCATGGCACGTGAGGGTGATACCGTGATTATCGCAGGCAAGGGCTGCGAGCCAATTCAAATTATCGACGGCAAAAAAATCGAGTGGGACGACCGAAAAGTTGCACGCGAAATTTTGAGTGATGCAGTAGAAGTTTCTCTCTAATAAAAATCAGTATCGTATACTGCATTTTTATCGCCAGATTGATTGAAGATTATTTTTGGAGGTTGGTCAATTCTATGAGCAAATTGAAGTGGTTTTCGCGAATCATACGAAACAGAGATCGTTTTTCCGGCACGGATGTATGGGTCTAAAAGCCCCACAAGTTGGTCTCTGGTGATTATTGATTTATTTGGTTTTAAGCATAGCTCACCATACACTTCTACGGTTGTGCTTATCGATACATAGGAACAATCGTAAAGATCTCGACTGGGGGTGTACTGTAGGCTAATGAGACAAGGATCGGTAGCTTCATCGGTGAGTCGTCGTAGCGGTGGTGTTTGAAATCTGCTAAAAAATCCACTTCTTTCAAAGGCTAATCCTAGAGCTACATCTTCCGGTATAAAATCTCCATCTGGTTCAAGGTATTTTTTAAGATTATGGTAAATAGGAATCAAAGGCTCATTGTTGAGTCCTGCATTCATCGTCTCTGAAATTATTATGTCGTAGGTTTCAGATGGTTCATATAATGCAGCATCAGCATGAGTAAATCTTTCTATATGATTTTCAAATCCAAGAATATCAAATACCTGTTCTGTATTGTTTAGAGAGAATTCATTTATATCGAGGATATTAAAGCTCACTTCATTTGGTGGAAATGCTTTCATCGAGGCAAGGGCCAATGTCGCAAATGGTCCAGACCCCGCATAGAGTACTCGAACTTTGCGTTTACCATTTAGTTTCTTAATCTTGGAATGTATAGCTTCGTATACTCCTTTTGAAAAAAGGTGAGTTCGCTGTTTATCTACAAGGCATAGGCTTGCATGAGCTGGAGAGAGCGCAAATCCATTGTCGTTGGTGCGCATTGAGGTAAGTGATCCGACCATATCTTTGTCGGAAAAACCCATGAGCACATCATATAAACGACTAATTGCTCTATCGCGTAAAAAGGGGATTTTTCCTTCTACGAGCTTTGGTAGCAAGGCATGGGCTTCAGCTCGCAATGTTTTTTCCGGTGCATTTCTCATAATGAGGTTGGGCATGATAGCATGTTCATTATGGACACTCTAGAGACAGGCTCAATCTTATTCATCGATAAACCAAAAGGTATTACCTCGTTTGGGGTTATTCGTGAGTTGCGAAAAAAACTAAATATTCGAAAGATGGGGCATGCGGGTACGCTCGACCCGCTTGCCACGGGGCTATTGATTATTGCCTGCGGTAAAGCCACAAAACGCATTTCTGAGTTTATGGGATTGCCAAAAGAGTATGAAGTCGAAATTGAGTTTGGAAAAGTTTCTGATACGTATGATGCTGATGGGAATTTGGCGCCGTTCGCGGCGACAAACTTTCCCTGTACCCACAAGGATGGGCCAAACCTTCCCCCTTGTACCCATATCCCCGTTTGTGATTCTCTTTTTTCATGCAGCGCGGTTCCCGCTAATTTGTTTTCCCCGCTCACCACTTACCCGAACACAAAATTTGATCAAGCACTTGAGTCATTTCGTGGCGACATTCAACAAACGCCACCTATTTATTCTGCGCTTAAAGTGAAAGGACAGCGTGCGTACGATTTAGCTCGTGCGGGTAAAGAGGTTAAGCTTGAGCCACGAACAGTACATGTCTCTTCGATTGAAGTAATTAAATACGAGTGGCCATTTGTTTCACTGCGAATTGCGTGTTCAAAGGGAACCTACATTCGCTCTATCGCGCACGACCTCGGTCAATTGCTTGGCTGCGGTGGGTATGTAAAAGAACTTCGGCGCACGAAGATAGGGGAGTATCGAGTTGAAGATGCAGAGAAGCTTGTGGTAACGCCTTTTTCACCGCGTGCCAATTAAATGCCATTATTTTTTCGCATCTCCGTCGCCTTCACATCTACCGCATGTGCGATTTGATGATGCGGGTCGCATAATGGAGCCAGATAACGCGGATCATGAGACTTACTTATTGAAAAACGGTTAGTGTGATGAATAACTTTTGCTTTGTTTTTGCAGAATGGGACAGAACAACGATCGCCGTGTTCCTCTTTTAAAAGCCGTTTTGAAGCAACAGGAACGTGAGGTGAGATCGTTTTCCCCTCGACAATTTGCTCGATTAATTTTGCTTCTGCTTTTTCTATTTGTACCGCCGTTCTCTGCGCTAAATCAGCTTTTCGTTTTTCGAGCGCCTCTAAAATGATTTGATCAATATTAATTCCTTTTTCTTGCAGCTCGTTGAGAGCCTGTTTCACGGTATCGCTTAACATAGGGGTTTCAATGTAGCTGATGAGTTGGGCAGGTTTTGCAGAATTTATAGGATTACTGGTCTGCCCGGGCAGACATTTTGCCTCGGTTTCTGGTTTATACAAGCCATCTTGATTTTGAACGCTTGCTACGTCGGCGTTTTGGTTTGTAAAAAGTCCTTCTTCGATTTCGTTATTCACATACGCACTTTGCGCCTCACGATTTTTTTCAATCAAATAATCTCGCACAAAAACTTCGAGCGCGACTTTCGATAAAATCAGTACTTTTTCGGCAAGTTCAGCTTGATTTTCGATCGTTGCAATCGAGACGACTCGAGACAATTTATTAATACTCGTGCGCCCTTCAACGAGAATTTCTCTCAATTGAGGCATATTTTCAAAACGCGTACCAAGGTTTATAGCTAATCTCACTTGTTCTTTGCTCACACCTGCGAGCACCGCCGCGACATGAAAGATCGAAGAAAATCCTTTTTTCTCATACAATCTGCGACGATTTACCTCTGGCAATAGTCCGATAAATTTACGACGAGCTTCGAGTGCCTGTGAGCCAAAATTCCTGCACATTTTGTATAATTGTCCGTCTGAAATTGTTTCGATATTCATAGCAGAATATTTATAAAATAATACAATCTATCGACGCGCTAATTATGGCTAGCCAAGGCCATAATATCAAGCTTTATGACTTGCAAATTTGCGCCGAATATTTCAAGAAGTGCATACTCATAAAAAGAGTTAAATACAATAATAAATAAAAAAGTAAAATTCTGTAAATAACGGCGCTCACCTATTACGAACAAAAAATATTTTTCCCTATACTGCGCTCAAGTCACTTGGAGTAATTGTCCTTTTTTGCGCGTGCTATACTTCGCCCATGTCACCCTGGCTTATCGCGTACATTTCGGCAGTTGTGACTTTCGTGCTTATTAAAATTGCTCGAAAGCTTTTTCCTCGCCTTGGACTCGTCGATAAACCGCATGAATACGGCATTTCGCGAGCCCCAATCCCGTATAGTGTTGGTCTCGTTTTTCTGCCGGTCGTCATTTTGTTGACTACTTTTTTTGTTCAACAATTGGGTGAGGAAATTAGTTTGAAGCTTGCTTCAGTGTTATTCGCTGGCACACTCATTACCTTGGTTAGCTTTCTCGATGATCGATTTCGCCTAAGACCCATATTCCGGCTTTCTGTTCAGATAATGGTAGCGCTGATTGTGGTGTGGGGTGGAGTACAGGTTCAACAGCTTTCAAATCCTTTTGGGGCTCCACTGTTACTCGACGGTATGAGTATTCAAATTTTTGGCCAGACAATTTGGCTTCTCTCGGCCGCCCTCGTTGTAGGGTGGTTAGTACTTTCTATGAATGTCATGAACTGGCTCGATGGAGTTCCTGGGCTTGCCTCGGGCGTTTCGACGATTACGTTTGCGACGTTGCTCATATTGTCGCTTAAGCAGTTTCACGTCGTAGACCAAACACTCGTCATTATTTTGTCCGCTGGTTTAGCTGCATCTACCTTCATTTTTTGGTTCTTCGATTTTTCTCCTCCAAAGTTATTAATGGGTGATACCGGCAGTATGTTTTTAGGATTCATGATCGGCGTAATTTCGATATTAGCTGGTGGCAAAATGGCGACGGCATTGTTGGTAATGGGTTTTCCGGTACTCGATGCATTGATCGTTATTGTTCGCCGAATTATGAAGGGGCAGTCACCGTTTAAAGGTGATTATACGCACTTACATCATCGTCTTATTGAGGCAGGATTGAGTGAACGCAAAACGCTTGTCTTTATATATGTCGTCTGTATGCTGTGTGGTGCGGTTGCCCTGTTTTTGCCCTCTACAGTCACGAAACTTGCCGCATTTGTCGGTATCGCAGTGGTGATGGGATTGGTGCAGAAGCGTGTCACAAGAAAATAAAAAAAATCTCTCTCCTCTTTGTTCCCTTTCCTCTCTGTCCTCTCGGATCTTCGCTTCTGCTCATCTTTTCCCTCTCTCCCCCCATGGATCACGTTCAAGAGATTAAAAATCGTCTGCCCATTGAAGACCTCGTTGCTCAGTATGTGCAGCTTAAAAAAGTGGGGCGAAATTTTAAAGGATTATGCCCATTTCACAGCGAGAGAAGCCCGAGTTTTTATGTGAGTACCGAAAAGCAGCTTGCGTATTGTTTTGGTTGTCGAAAAGGTGGTGATCACTTTAAATTTGTACAAGAAATTGAGGGAATAGAATTTGTCGAAGCGCTCAAAATGTTGGCTGAAAAAGCCCATGTTGAGTTGCCATCGGTTTCTCATGAGCAGCGCGAAAAAATCCGTGAACAAAAATCACAGAAAGATAGATTTATCGAAATGCACGAAATAGCGCAGTATTTTTTTGAAGAACAGCTGCGAAGTCCCGTTGGTTCTCATGCGCTTTCATACATTCAGGCGCGCGGTGTGAGTGAAGAAACAATTAAAAACTTTCACCTTGGGTATGCACCGGCGACGGGTAATAGCGATGCCCTGTATCGGCTCCTTATTAAAGAAGGATTTTCTAAAGACGAGTGCGAGCTTTCGGGTCTTGTGCTCTCGCGAAACACCGATAACTCTGTGCACTTCGATCGATTTAGAAATCGTTTGATGTTTCCTATTTCGACTCCGCTGGGCAAAGTCTGTGCGTTTGGTGGTCGTGCCCTTTCTAAAGAAGACGAGCCAAAATATTTAAATTCGCCCGAAACGCCGATTTATCATAAGAGTAGTATTTTATATGGATTTTTCGAGGCAAAAAATGCGATTCGTACCGCCGGTTCAGTCGTTTTTGTAGAAGGATATATGGATATGATTGCGGCGTACCAAGCAGGTGTTCATAACGTCGTTGCGACGAGTGGCACGGCCTTTACACAAGAGCATCTTGAACTTATTAAAAGACACACCGATACTTTAATATTTTCTTTCGATGCCGATTCAGCAGGCAAACAGGCTACACTCCGAGCCTTCGATTTAGCGCTACCGTTAGGTTTTAACATTGCAGTTGCGGTGTGGGATGACTTGGCAAAAGACCCCGATGAAATGTGTACGAAAAATCCACAGTTATTTATTGATGCAATTCAAAAGCCAAAACAGATGTCAGATTTTTTAATTGAGTATTTTGCCACGATTTATGGCACGGAGCGGCTCGATCAACGCGTTACCGCCGCTCAGGCGCTTGTCGCTTTTATTGCACGCGTGCAGAGCCCACTGTTTGTCGATGAGTGGATTAAGCAAGCTTCTTCAAAATTATTGGTTTCGGTTGATGCCCTTTATAACGAGTTGCAGCAATATAAGCGATCGCACCGAGATTCAAAAACTGAAACGCAATTTGCCGGTGATCGTCGAGGTAGTTATGCTTTTTCGAAAAAACAGGAACCACATGGTGATCGAGCAGTACCTCCTCCTGATACTCGTACGGCTGCGCAAAAAGACGAAAAAAAAATGCAAAAGAGTGAGTATTTACTCGGACTTCTGTTGACATATCCTTCTAGTCTTAGTCTTATCAATCAGATGGTGACTCCAGAAATTTTTCTTGACCCGGAGCTTCAAAGTGTTTACAGGTGGCTTCTTGATCAGTATAATCAATGCTCGGGTGGGCAAATTGAGCCTGCACAAGCGATTAAAGCACGCGCAGACATGTTGATGTTGTACGTAGAACAAATGCAGAGCGATGCCGAACGCACGCTCAGTGAGCACGACGCCGCACAAGAAGTGGTTGCGATTGCTCTCCAACTTGCTCGTTCATACGTATCACAGCAAAAAGCGCAGTACCTTAACAACTTGAGAACCTCTCCTAGCAACGAGCAAAAGGAGCAGATACTTGCAGAGTACGAACACTTGCTCTCGTACGAACACAGACTTTCAATTCACACGTAACTCTCTATGGCTAAAAAAATTAAGAAGTTTATCTCTGGTCCTAGTGACGAACAACTCGCACGTTTCCCTAAAGCAGTTCAAGAACTCATTAAAAAAGGTAGAGAACAGAAATTCGTAACTCAACAAGAGTTATTAAAAGCAGTCCCCAACCTCGAAGCAAATGTGGTTCTTTTAGATGAGCTGTATACCCTTTTCATGGAGCTTGGCATCGAAGTTCTCGATGTAAAAGACAGCATGATTTGGAAAGATGAAGGTGGTGATCAAGATGTGGAGGAACCAGTTGAAGATCCGGTAAAAGCAACCGCCGAATTATCAGAAATCGCAAATGATTCTATTCGTATGTATTTGTGCGAAATCGGAAAGGTGAAACTGTTGAATGCAAAAGAAGAAATTGAACTTGCAAAACGTATTCGCAAAAATGACCAATCTGCAAAGCAAAAGTTGGCTGAGGCTAACCTTCGTTTGGTTGTTTCTATCGCAAAGAAATATATCGGCCGTGGACTTTCTTTCTTGGATCTTATTCAAGAGGGGAATATTGGTTTGTTTAGAGCCGTTGAAAAGTTCGATCCAGATCGTGGTTTTAAATTTTCTACCTATGCAACATGGTGGATTCGTCAGGCTATTACTCGTGCTATTGCCGATCAAGCACGAACCATTCGTATTCCGGTTCATATGGTTGAGACTATCAATAAGCTCACGCACGCACAGCGCCGCTTGGTACAAGAACTTGGTCGTGAACCGCTTGTAGAAGAGCTCGCTGCTGAAATGGATATGGACGAAAAGAAAGTTCGTCACATTTTGAAAATTTCTCAAGATATCGTTTCTCTCGAAGCGCCGGTTGGTACCGAAGAAGACTCGAAACTAGGTGACTTTATTGAAGACGACGAGGCATTATCACCTGCAGAAGCGACAAACCGCCAATTGATTAAAGAGTATATTCACGAAATGCTTCAGTATCTTTCTCCTCGTGAGAAAAAGATTATAGAAATGCGCTTTGGCTTAAAAGATGGTGTTGGCCATACCCTTGAAGAGGTCGGCCAGGAATTTCGTGTTACTCGCGAACGCATTCGTCAGATCGAAGCGAAAGTGTTACAAAAGTTGAAAGAACATCCAAAAAGCGTTAAAATCCGCCCACTTGCTCTCTAATTCCCTGAGAACTCTCTCTCTAGTTCTCTGACTCCCTAAATCTCTAACTCTCCCTCCCATGCAAGATTCACAAGCAACAATATCAGATGACAAATTCATTTTAGTAACGAAAGAAGGTCTCGAAAAACTTAAAGAAGAACTTACAAATCTTAAAGATGTTAAACGTGTCGAGGTAGCTGAACGCCTTAAAGAAGCAATCAGTTACGGAGATCTCTCTGAAAACGCTGAGTACGAAGAGGCTAAAAATGAGCAAGCTTTTGTTGAAGGCCGAATTATTGAAATAGAGGAGAAGATCAAATACGCAAAAATTATTGACAGCTCAAGTCACAAAGCCGCAAGCGTACAACTTGGTTCAACGGTTGTGATTCAAAACATGTCGAATAAAAAATCAGACGAAGAAGAATATACTATCGTTGGTTCGACTGAAGCTGATCCTATACAGCATAAAGTCTCAAATGTATCTCCTGTTGGAAAAGCTCTTCTTGAAAGAAAGACCGGTGATATTGTAAAAGTATCAGCTCCAGCTGGTTTGATCGAATACAAGATCATTAAGATTAAATAAGCCCAACATCTATGAATGGAGGCGAAGCCCAAGCCAAAGTTTTGAGAATTGGTACTGTTGTTGTTTTTGTTATAACGTTGGTCATCGCCATCTTTTTTGTGTATGGATATCAGTTTGATACTTCTTCTCAGCAAATTGTGAGAAAAAGTGTGATTCTTTTCGACGGTTCTATGTCTGATTTTAATCAATCTCTCGATGGTCAACCACAAATTCCTGCACAGAACGAGCTTAGGCTCGTGCCCGGTTCGTATACCGTTGCACTTTCACAAGATGGCTTTCACACCTGGCAAAAATCGATTTTTCTCAAAGCGGATGAATTGATTAGGCTGGGGAGACCGTGGTTGATTCCGAGTACTGGAATTTCTACCTCGACTGATATTTTGAGAAAAGATGAAGAGACTTCGAAAGTTTTTACTGACCTCAGGAGTAATCAGTCTCACCTTTTTGGTATAGATGCTGATAAAAAATCATTAACCGTGCACATTTTTAATCGCGGCGAAGCTTTAGAGAAATCAACTTTCATTCTCAAAAGTCCTTTTACCATTAAAAAAATTAAAAAGTTTGCATATGTTAATGAAACGCTTTTTGTCTTGGGCACCGATTCAGTAGTATGGGCAGTAACAGATAAAAAAAATCTGGTGAAGCTGGCAGAAATTCGCGATATGTTTGAGTTTGAAGAAACGCTCTTTGTAATTAATGATGAGGGCGAATTAACTCTTATAGAATCTTCAGCTGATTCAGAGACTGACTTTGCTAAGCCATTAACGATAGCTGCGCCATACGAATTAACCGCAATCACCGATGTTCAACGCGGTAAATCAAACTACCTTTTTACTCTTGTTGTAGAAGATAGGACTAATGAAAAAAACATAAAATCAGTCTCTTCTATACTGGTAGCTGATGCTCGTGGTGAAAAACTTTTTAGCGATATAGCAAGCGCCGCACTTATCGATGAAGATGATAGTTTTCAGTTTATTCAAGATGGGGAATTGGTTCTTATGGATTTGAAGAAAAAAACATATCAGCATTTTCAATCAGCGCCGATTTTTGAACACGCTTCTTTGGTAAGAAGATTGGGTGATACTTTTTGGCTTCTCTTGGTAAATGGAACAAATACGCTCTCTGTATGCGATCAATGGGGAGAGTCTTGCCTTGTAATTGATACTCTTGATGAACCCTATCTTTTAAGCAAAAATAATGGATTCTCGTGGTTAACAACGAGTCAGAAGAAAGAACTCACGCTTAACTTTGATCCTCTGAATAAAGGATCATCGAGCATCTCTGAAATAATTAATACGATTATTGAACCGGCAACTTCTTTGAGCGCAAGCGCAGCCTCGCCAACAGTGACTTCAGAGGTGAAGTAACACAACAGAGCACTCCATCGGGGTCATATAGCTCGGGATTTTTGATTCTTTTTCTCAAAAGTATTACACCAAAAATAAAAATAATCGCACTTACATAAAATCCCATTCTAATACCAAAAAGGGTGAATACATCGTCTCCTCTGAAAAATTCTTCTATAAAAATACCTGCACTCATGAGTGTCATGGTCACTTCTGTTACAATCCCGTGAACTGTTGCACTGCGGCTTTTTTTCAAAAGGTGTAGTGTCAAAAGTAAAATAATCGTCGTGTATGCTAATGCGTACAGCTGTGTCGGATGAATGGGGGAAATATATTTTACATACGCACTTTTAAAGGTCACACCAATGGTCAGTGTAGTAGGCGTTCCATAGAGGGATCCATCTAAGAAGGCGCCGAATTCACCGAACATCATACCAACGAGCAGCGCAGGAGCAAGTTGATCAAGCAATGCTAAGAGTGGTTCTTCGGTGTTTTTTCTTTTTCGATAGAGTGCAAAAAATACTCCAATGACTGTTCCCCAGAAAGATATTCCTTTGTCCCAGATGCCTAGTAATCCTAAAAATTCTTGAACATCATATGAAAAAAAGAATGAACTCCAATGAAAGAGCACATACGTTATTCTTCCGAACAAAAGACCGGTAAGAAAGATACTGAACGCGTTGTCCGTAAAGAGCGAAATAGCGACACGATTGCGCTTACATAAATTTGTAAAAACTATTGAGCCCACGATGAATCCAATAGTCACGAAAAACCACAGTGAGTAAATGATTACCGAACCAAGTTCGAACAGAATGGGATACATGGAATTAAAAGAGGTTCACCGCAATAAGTAGATAACAGGCTGCAGCCAATACAGAGCCTATAGATTTTGCGACTGCGTTATTATAGCGGGGGTTTTGGCTAAAGAAAGTTTTCACGCAATAATACATAAAAAGCACTAGCGTTAGTGCCTTAATATATGTTGTCCCATAAAAAAAGATGCTATCGGGAAAAGTCGCAGATAGTGGATTCTTCTTTATTGTAAAAGGAAAACTCAAAAAGTAAGTGACAAGGTAAAAACTCATCAAAAAACCCGAGAGAGAGCCGTAAGCCATTGAATCTTGTTTTTTGTCAATCTGTGAATGTGCTTCAAAAATGCGCGACTCTTCATAAACAAGTGCTTTAAATTCAAGTTGAAGTCGTTTTTTTTGGGTGCGAAGTGATTTGATTGATTCCCAGGCTTCAGCTCGTAATGCTGTCGATGAGCCAAAGATGAGGGTTTTTGTATAGGTAACAATGTGACTTTGAGTGGTTGCAATCTGGGCTTTTTTATCTCTCATGACATCGGTCAGGGGCGGAAACCACGTTTGAAAAATTGAGGCTATGTATTTAAATAAAGGATTTTTGGCCCATTTAGAGATAATGTCATTTATATAAATCGACTTTTGCAGACTACCTGCATTGAGTTCGTCGAGAAGCTTACTTGTTTCGAGTTTCAGTTGAGCGCTTTCTTTGATTTTTTCTCTTTCGTTAATAAAGAGCTCTTGTTTCTGAATATGCGAAAGCATTTTTTCACACGTAGCTTTTGTGTGTTCAAGATTAGAAGAGTCTTTAATACGCAATAGTTGATTTATGTCACTCGTAATTATATCTCGTTCTTCTTGTTTAATAAGTGCTCCATTTGTCTGTAAGAAAACATTTATACGTGCAATTGTTTCGTCAACAATTTTAACAAGCTGATTTTTTTCAGCCTCGTTTTTTGCAGCTTCATCAGCTGCAGCTGCTTGATTATTTTTATCATTTGACTGAAGAGAAAGCATGCTGCTCTTCGGTGTGTTGCTCACAGTTTTTTCTTTATCATACCTTGTTTGCAACTCGGCAGTACCGAGGGTGCGGGCTTTTTTCTTGCTCGCAGAGTCGAGTGTGCTATTTGCAATGTAGTAAACAGAAAGTCGATATTCATTCAATAACCGTGTGAATGCGCGTAAGTCATCTTGCGCGGCAATGGTGCCAACAACTTTTTTATTATTTTGATCAAACGCTTCAAATTCAAAAAGCGGCGAGGCCACTTTTGTACCTGGTTCTCCGGCATTTTTCGCCACAAGCGGAACATCTTCATTCACCACGGTGAGCGAGACGACAGACATGCCTAACTCATTGAGTTTTACTCGTGCCTGTGGCTCATCGGCAGCTTCAATAATCCCGCTTAACTCACGAGAGTCTTGACTCAAGGCTATGTAGTGGTATCGCATATCTACTAATATGGATTTTAGAGACTCGCTTTTACGAAGTTTAAAAACAACGGATGTGGCCTATGAGGGCGAGAGAGAAATTCAGGATGAAATTGCGAACCAACCATGAATGGGTGATTTTTCAACTCGGCTATTTCTACAAGGTTTGCTGTTTTATTAATTCCTGCGGCAACCCATCCTGCATCTTCAAGACTTTTTCTAAAGTCATTATTGAATTCATACCGATGACGATGTCGCTCGCTAATCGTTGGTTTTTTGTAAAAACCTCGAGTCTTTGTACCTTCTACCAAAGCGCATTCATAGGCACCAAGGCGAAGTGTGCCGCCTTTTTCTTTTTGCCATGATTGATCAGGTAAAAAGTGAATTACATATTTTGAATCATCGAGCTTCTTTTTCTGATCAAATTCTTGAGAGGTGAGTTCGTTATCTTTCAATACATGACGAGCGAATTCAATGGTCATTAACTGCATTCCCAAACATAATCCGAGATAGGGAACTTTATTTTCTCTGCAATATTTTGCTGCCATAATTTTGCCTTCACAACCACGAATACCAAAACCTCCTGGAACTACTACTCCTTTTGCCGATTTTAGCGCTTTCCATGTTTCAGCATCGTTCTCTTCTAATTTTTCAGAGTTAATCCAAATAAGTGACAGTTTTCTTTTGTTATGGAAACACGCAATTTTGAGAGATTCAATAACAGACAAATAGGCATCGTCGAGGCCGTTGTATTTTGCAACTAACGCAACCTTTAATTCTTCTTCGCTGGTGTGAATTTTAGATACCAAATCTTTCCATGCTGACAATTTTGGAGCTACCGTGCCAAGGTTTAATTTCTTCGCAATAATTTCGGCAATCTTAAATTTTTCAAGCAGCAGTGGCACTTCGTAAATTGACTGAGCGGTTATTGAAGGAATGACGGCCTCTACTTCAACGTCACAGAAGAGTGCAATTTTCGCGGTCAACTCTTTTGAGACAGGATAATCGGCACGAGGAATAATGATGTCTGGTTGAATACCAATTGAACGTAGTTCACGAACCGATGCCTGCGTTGGCTTTGTCTTAAGCTCTTTCGAACCCGCTAAATACGGTAGTAACGTCAAATGAACAAACAACGTATTATGCGCGCCTAATTCTGATCGCAACTGTCTAATTGCCTCTAGGTAGGGGAGTCCTTCAATATCGCCGGTGGTGCCTCCTATTTCAACGATGACTACATCTGCCTTTGAGCTTTTTCCTAATCCTGTAATGCGCTCCTTAATTGCATTGGTAATATGTGGAATAATTTGAATAGTGCCTCCCAAAAAGTCTCCACGGCGTTCTTTTGCAATAATTTCACTGTAAATTCTTCCGGTTGTAACGGTTGAGCTTCCCGTAAGGTTTACATCCATAAAGCGCTCGTAGTGGCCTAAATCGAGGTCTGTCTCTGAACCGTCGTCAGTCACAAATACCTCTCCATGTTGAAAAGGATTCATGGTGCCAGGGTCTACGTTCAAGTAGGGATCGAGTTTTTGAGGAATGGTTGTAAATCCACAGGCATTTAAAAGAGCCCCAATTGAGGCTGCAGCGATTCCTTTTCCAAGTGAAGAGCAGACACCTCCTGTGACGAAGATGTATTTTGTATTTTTAACTGGCATAAATAGTAAATACCCGAATGGTTATAACAGGTCAAGGCCAACTTTTTTTCTTACCTCTGCCATTTTTGTTTGTGCGACTGCGCGAGCTTTTTTACCCCCCTGCGCGAGTACGTCATGAACGTAGCTTGGATTTTTTAATAGTTCAGCTCTACGCGCACGTGCATCGGCAAAGTAGGCAAGAAGTGTCTCGAGAAGTTGTTTTTTTAAATCACCGTATCCGAAGCCTCCATTTCGTAATTTTTCTTCAACACTTTTAACGATTTCTGGCGAGGCAAAATGAGAGAGGAGTTGAAACGGAATACACTCATTTGGATTTTTTGGATCGGCAACGCCAAGTGAATCGGTCTTAATACCCATCACCTGTTTTTTAAGTGTCGCTTCGTCGGTAAATATGTCGATGGTATTGCCATAGCTCTTGCTCATTTTTTGTCCGTCGGTACCAGGTACCACGGCGACATCTTCTTTTATGACGACTTCAACTTGTTTAAATGTTTCGCCGAACGTGTTGTTAAAGTAGCCGGCGATATCGTTGGTAATTTCGACGTGTTGTTTTTGGTCTTGGCCAACGGGAACTTTGTCCGGGCTATATATTAAAATATCGCATGCCATTAATACAGGATAATTGAAGAGTCCCACGGTCATATCTTTTTTCCCTTTCTGTTTTGCGTCTTTCCAGGCGTGTGCTCGTTCGAGAAGACCTACGGGACTAATGGTATCGAATATCCATGTAAGTTCGGTAAGTTCGGGAACATCGCTCTGCATAAAAAACGTCGTTTTTGTAGGATCGATGCCGAGCGCCAAATAATCGACCGCAAGATCAAAGGTTAATTCTTTCAATCGAGCACTATCGCGAATGGTAGTAAGTGCATGATAATTAGCCAAAAAGTAAAAACAATCGCCCTCGTTTTGCATTGCAACGTGCTGTCGCATTGCTCCTAAATAGTTGCCAATGTGGGCTTTGCCCGATGGCTGCATGCCAGATAAAATTCTCATACTCGGCTAGTGTAGTAAAATGCCTCGGATAAGGTAAGTTTCAGAATGTTTTTAGCAAGCAAATAGCTTGACAAATTAAATAAATAGCCTATATTGCATTCTAGCTCATATGGGTATAGAAAGAACAAAATTGAGCATCTCTTCTGCAGATAATCATCCGCGACCATCAATGCTCGCGATTGGTAGTGTTCAAGTTCCTGTGAGAGATGCAATTGCGGCGCTTGTCTTTCTAGGGGTAATTGGCGCGAGTATTTCGATGATTCCAAAATCGAGTGTTTTGCCTGAGCCCGCTGAGAGGCATCAACGTGATCCGAATTCTCTTGAAGAGATGAGAAAGAACTGTCATGGCAAGCTTATTAGTGATGGTGAAGGAAACTTCTCATGTGAACCCAAAATTGAGACACCTAAAAAACGTGGAGGTGGAGAGGGTCGAAATCCTGATAATTATCACTTGAATCCTCTGTGGCGTGAAGATAGACGTCGTGATTCAGCGCCAGTGAAGGTGTAGTTTTTTATAGTGCACTATTCGTTGAATGGAGCCAGTTTAAGCAGTTTTCGAGTGTCTCGTTCTTGCGTATAAAACGGCATGAGGTTCCCTGTTTCGAGCGCTTGATATACCGCAGAGTCGGGCAGGTATGTTTGCAAAATAAGGTTTTCTTTTGTGTTCACTTTGAGCCGCGCGAGAGTTTGTAATGCCTTCTCTTCGGCGCGAAAATGAGGAATATGAAGCAGCGAGTCGGGCACCACCGCAATTGAGGTGGCGAGCCGTGGTAGATCGAGCGGTTTATCGATAATTTTTGTTGCTACGATAATGTCGGCGCTGTCGAGCTCATCGAAGCTCAGGGCGAATTTTCGCTCTTTTGAGCCTTTTACCGAGTCTGAGTCGAGGCGAATTATCTTCGCTTGAGCAAATATTTTGTTCAATAGATCCTCTATACCCTGGGTACCAAGCCCAATCGATTTTTGACGAAGGCTGCCGCAATTTTTACATGCAGAAAGAATCTCAGAGTTGAAGTTGCAGCGATGACACTTGAACTCGCCATTGCGGTGGGTGGTGAGTGCGGTCTGGCAGCGTGGGCACGAGGCAATGGCATCACACTCTTTGCAGACAGTCATACTGACGACACCTCGACGGTTAATAAAAAGCAAAACCTGTTTATGCTGTGCGAGTGTTGCGGCAATTTTTTGAAGTGCGATTTCAGAGAGCGCACTGTGATTCCCCGACATTCTTTCTTCGGTCATCGGTACGATAGTAACCTGTGTAGGAGTATCGTTTGTTTGGGTAAGTTGAAAAACGGTATGCGTTTTAGGATTCGATTCACAGGCATGCCATGTTTCAAACAGCGGAGCAGGAACCACGGTACTCATGGCCGCACCATAGGTCTCGGTAAGCAAGCGAGCGATATCAACGGCGTGATAGTGCGGGCTGCGAATCTCTTCATAAGACTCGTTGTCTTCGTCAAATAAAATAATATTCGATAACTCCCTGAATGGCAGAAACAGCCCAATGCGAGTGGTGACTATGGTCTGTGGAATACCATTGAGAGCCTTGAGCCAAATGGTCGCTCGTTTTCGTGCGTTGATTTCTCCATGATAGGAGACGAAGTTTATATTAGCATCGGTAAGCCGTTTTTCTATGTGTGAGAGTGCGTACTGCTCGGGTAGTACAATGAGTGTCGTGCCTGTTGCACGTGATAATAATTTTGTTAAAAGCTCACTTCGGTCATTCGCTGATTTTTCAATATAAAGCCGGTAGGGGAACTGCACTTCTTGTGATGGCGCAGCTTCTATATAGTTTTTTGTTTCTTCAAAAATCCCTAATAAATCATCTTGTATACTTTTTTTGTTCAATGCCTCAAGCGTCGTAGACGATATAAATAGCTGCACAATTTGAGCGTACGAAACATGGTAGTGCGCATGAATTTGATCTATTGCCGAAAGCGTTTTTTCGCCTAATTGGTAGGGGAGTATTGTTGATATTTGTTTTACCGAAAAACTTGGTTTGAACTGTTGAGTCGAAATCACCACACCAAAAATTTCGCTTTTTCCAAAGGGCATTTTTACCACATCGCCACGAGAAAGATTGAGCGACTTTTCATATGAATATGAAAGTACGGCAAAACGCTCAGGTACCCGCCGCAGCGGAATAACCGACGCGTAGCTCAGCTGTTCCTTGGTAGTGGTGTCATTCATTTTTTAAAGCAAAGTGGTTCAATGGTCGCAAATAGTTCTTCACCATTATACAACGCATTGATGCCGGGGATCTTAATTGCTTTGTTGACGAAATCCACTCCAACGCTGTTATCGGTTACAGGCCCCGAAATTAATGAAAGTGGAACCTTTAATTTTTTGCAAATTTCGCTTAGTTTAACCGCACCCACAGGGTCATGTGCACAACCAATGTGTACGGTAACTGCTTTTCTAAATCCAGCATCTTTTAAGAGAGACATTACTCCATAGTCACCGAGCAAACCATCGCCAAGTTCAACCACAATCGCATCGGGCATGGTTGTCTCTGCTAAAAAATTTAATGCCCCAAACGACAAGGGAGCAGCACTGCCATTGAGTCCAATTGTCGATGAGTAACCGCCATCGAGAAAAGAGGTAACGCCACATGCGCCGTAATCTTCCATGGCCTCTGTATCGCGTAACGCTGCGATTCCTGCGAGTTTTGCCGCTGCAATTCGATATCCTTTTTTAGTTGCTTGTCGAATAATTTCTGCCGCAACCGATGTTTTTCCAACATTCATGCTCGTTCCTGAAACGGCAATAATCGGGACGGTTATGCGAAGTTTTTTTTCTGGTTTAAAAAGCACAGAATCTTTAATGCTCAAAACCTTTTTTTTGTCATCACAGAGGGCACCGAGAACTTTTAAGCGAAGTGGTTTTCCAACTTCGTGCGTGCTTGAACTTGTACAAATGCCGGCAACACCTCCCATATTGAGAAGATGAATGACATCGCCTTTTTTTATCGATTTAGGAATGCCTCCCACAAAGCCCATTAATGCTCTTCGTTGGCCGAGCGTAACAACGAGTGTGTCTCCTTTCTTTACCGTTGAAAAACGACCAGTGCGTAACTCAACTTTGTTATACAGCTTTTTGTTATCAAGAACCTCAACGGCAATCAAGGTGCCGTCTTTGGCCGGAATAACATCGGTAATCTGTACCTGGTGCGTCAGGGGTACGTTTTTGGTAACTGAGAGGATTTTATCGACAAAGATCTTCATGAAGTTTTTCTAAAGACGAAGCGTAGTGTAGCACACTCTCAAATTATGCGATTCCGTGGCTTACGCAAACCAAGATTTTACCTTTGAACCTAATTTGCCAAAGAGTGATTTTGGCTGTTCTTTCGCCGCAGATGTGGGTGTTTTGTACAGGTTGATGGCAGGATTTACGTTTTCACCCATAGAAATCATGACGTCTTTTTTTGCATAGAGGCGATTGACGGTAGTTTCTCCCAATACGGTTGCTTCAGTTCTATCGAGCATTTTGAGCTCGTGATTCGTAATTGGTGTTACCATCTCAAATTCTTGTACGCGATTGCCAGCTTGCCATTGCGCCGCTTTTTCGCGCGCTGAATCCACACGTGATTGGTGTGTTGCGAGATATTTTTTCTCGTAGTCTGTGAGTTCTTGTACTGGTTGTTGTTTTACAAATAATGATTTAGCTTGTTTTGCCAAATTCTCGAAAAAGCTTGGGGCTCCTTTTTTTGCTGCTTTTGAAAAAGTTACCGGAAGATTTTCACTCACTTCTTTCATTGCTGGGCTTATAAAATTCATCTCTGCACCAAGAGGAGGGTTAGCAGTCTGTGGTGTGTCACTTGCATTTATTGATCCACCAAGCATACTCGCTATCATTGCTGCCCTACCATACTTCTCAACAAATCTCTGCACGTGTTGATGATATGCTGATCTAGGTTTTGCTCGTTCCAGTGCAGTGTGTCGTCGTAGCTCTATTGGTGCGGTTGGCGTGAGGGGAGTTGTATCTACTTCAGTCTCTTCTGCAGGGGTTTGAGCTTCTGGCTTATTATAGGCAGCACTAGTCGTCAATGCTTCTACATATTCTGCCTGTGCCAATAATTGCTCAGGTGTTAAGTCGTACCATTCTAATTCATTTGTAATTTGAGGCACGGCTGCAGCTACGATTGCCTCAGGATTTGTTGCTGACGCACCTAGTATAAGTACCTCGTGTTCTTGAACACTTGGCACCGGTGGTGGCCCTGAAACAGGAATATTCACTGCGGCATGTTCTTGTGGGCCTGTCTCCATGGTGAAATCACGTAACACGGTAATGCCAGCTGGTATAGTTTGAGATGCTGAAAATGGAGCTTCTGTGGTTCTTGGTACAACCGGTGCGCGTGCAGCTTCAGGAGTTAGTGGTTCTCGAGCTAACGGTTGTGCATGAGTTCTATTAAGGGCGTTTGCCTGTGACGGGGTTTCTGGGTTTTCGCTAAATATTCCTGGTAAATCATCCTTAAATGAGGAAATTTGTGTGAAGAATTTTGATGGAGGCACATTCTCTACATTCCAAGGCATAAGGATGTCACGGGCATATTCGCATACCCCGGCAAATTTGAGGCGTTGGTCAACTGCATTTTGAATATTCAAAACATCTTGCTCCGTTAAAATACCAGCAGCTTGTAGAGAAAGAATTTTGCGGTACTCAGCATGTAATCCCTCATACGAATAATGATAGCCGTCTACGGCAGTAGCACGTTTTGCAAACGCGAGTGAATCAGTAATTATATTGTTGAGATTTGAGAGAACCATTCTATGTGATGCTTCTCTCGAATACGGTGCTTTTTTCTCTTGGATTGGTTCAGGTGTACCTGGAACCAATGCTTGCGTTTGATTCGTATCTGAAAATATGCCTCCCGTAGGTAAAACAGCGCCGAATGCAGTTACCACTTTTCCATTTGCTGCTGCGGTTTTCCTTTTAATAGACTCAATAAAATCTCTTGCTTCCTGTTGCTCACGTGCTTTTTTTTCTGCAATTTTCAAATCAATTCTGTTGAGAAGTTTTGCAAAATCTTCATCTGAGTCTGATGCACTGACACGGGCAAGGTTCGTTTCTTTTGGAATTTGGTAACTATTAGAATACCTATTTCTAGGCATGGGTCTATGGACCTGATCAGGGCGAACCTCTGTTTCAAGCGGATTCCATCGATCCATTGGATATTCTGGTGCGGGGGTATTCATAGGGGGGTGTATAGTGACACGTGGGCGTTATTTTGTCAATGCCTGATTTAGCTCATCTTTTTCAGCCACTTGTTAATACCGACAACCCGTATTATTGTTACACGGCAAATTTAGCCCATTGCAAATTTGATATCAAGCACCCGTAGTTCAACGGATAGAACGACGGTCTTCGGAACCGTGGATAGAGGTTCGATTCCTCTCGGGTGCACCAAACTGCGTTTCACCTCACGGTGAAACTATCTGAAACCTTTAAGAAAGGTTTCAGTACTTCCAAAATATCTGTTACTCACCTCAAGATTTTCGCTTTAGCTCGCTTTTTCGAATCGCGGGACCCGCAAGACCCGCTCTTCGCAAAAGCTACGCGCGCTCAAATCTTTCGGTTCGTGTTTTTTATAGTTTCTTCAAAAACAAAAGATAGGTTGGTTTGCCGTCAGTTGTTTCTTCAATCGCTTCCTTCACAAATTCGGTAAATCCCCACTTTTCGTAAAGTTTTTGAATTTCTGGTTCGTGTTTATAGGCACCGATTGTTACCTCACTAAATCCTTTCTCTTTGATTCTTTCAAGTACTGCGGTCATGAGTTTTTTCCCAAATCCTTGGTGTCTAAATTCAGGGTGTATACGGAATGCAGAAAGATAGGCGCGCTTTTTTCCATCTGCTTCATCTGTATCATTCTTTTTCCAGTAGATATGAAATTCTCCGATAATCTGGTCTTCGTTCTCGATAACTAAAAACTCCTGTCTGCCGGCTTGAATCCCTTTAATATAGTCTTTCTGAGCTTTTTGCTGCCACTCTTTTTCTGGATTCCAGGCCCACTCATGGTTCAGTTTCTCAAAGTCTTCGATTTTGCCTTGGCGAATGTTCATAGCTTTAGCTTCATTTTTTTATTATTTATCTTTTTTCCTAAATAGATTCCTGAAAAATCCACCTTCCGGCTTTTTTTGTACTGCAACCCTTGGTTGGTTCAAAGGGGGATTTTGAGTTTTTGCTGGATTAAGAACTGAAAGTCCATCTCTTATTGCATGATTACATTCGAAGCAATTATCAGCACCTCGTGACTTAAGTAGTATTCCCATTCCGTAAATTATCATGGAAATCTGCTCAAAAGAGTAGTTTTTCCTTAACAGATCATTAAGTGTTATGGCGTTCATATCTATAGTTTTACACAGCTGCAGCGCACCTCGACGAAACTCTTCGTAGTTATGCGGTTGAAAATATAATGCAGCATCAAGTGTCTCTAAATATTGTTTTCCAAGCTTCTCACCTACGGCACCTATAGCTTTAAGTTCTGCAGCTATTTCTGCGTTTGTACGTAAATGGAGAGTGTTAAGTAGGTATCCTTTTGGAGCCTCAACGCCAACATCGAGTGTAACTGTCTGTTTTGGGGCACTGCCAACTCCAACGGCACTTACGGCAACCTTAACTTGAGTAGTAATAGTTGCGCTTTCGCCGCGTGCAGCGCCAGTCTCTTTGGCTGAAGCTTTATAGCTATATGGTAATACTAATGACTCTCTTTCTTTTTGAATCTGTCCCATACAATACAATAATAACATGGAATAGTCAAAAATACCAATATGTGGTATAATTCCATGATGGATTTGAAACAAAATCAGTAGTAGGCAGCTCTGTTGATCTGGAGCCCCATCGTGTTCCTGACTCGTTTTATATACAGTCCAGCTTTGGGCCTCAGACAAGGGAAGTCGATACGATGGCAGAGCGACATAAAGAGGGCCGCCCGGTTGCCTTTTATGAGTTAATGCAGGGTCAGTATGACTATGGGCGCAACAACACCCCACCGCCTCGTATTTTATTTATGATGAGCGAGGGGAGTGTAATTGAATTTAATGGGAAAAATGTTCCCTCTCATGGTGTGGCATCAATTGATTTTTTTAACGCAGGCCCCGGATTGCCGCCTGAAGATATTGTAATTTGTCGTCATCCTTCGACTGGTGCTACACAAGGTGAGCATGGCAGAGGTACTACAACGGCGATGACCTACCTAACGAGCCGCGGTTACGAGGTAGAAGTAACCTCTAACTATCTTGATCGTAACTGGAGTGCTCGCACAAAGATTGGAAAAACCGTGAGTGGTGTGGCGCAGGTGCTCACCCTTACCGGAACAAGTGTTCCTCGCAAAGAGGATGATTTGCGCAAAACTGTATTTAGCATACGTAATCCAGACGAGAAACTTTTAGAAGAAATCAAAGCAATTCCGTCACTCTATCTCTTTGCAAATCCTGAATTTCCTCGTGCCTGTATCGTTGAGCCAAATGCTGATGCTCAAAAAAAAGTTCGCCATTCTACAAATGTATGGCAAGGCACAGTTGAGTGTCTGAACGATTCATCTTCACCTCCTGAGGATGGTTATACCTCGCTTTATGTCGATGGTTTAAATGTAGACATGATCACGTATTACAGGGGCACCCGTGCACTTTTTAGGTGGAGTATTGAGGGATTTAACTCGACACACGAGGACGAAGTTGATAATTCTATTCATGTACGTCGGTCTCATGATTCAAAGACGGTAGAGGGCGAATACCGTGAAGTCATTCAGGAGGCAATTAATCAGCTCAAAGATAAAAAGCTTTTAACAGAAATAGTGAAGTGGATTTTTGAGACGGGTAATGAAGATGAGAGGCGCATTGAAATAGGGGACTTTAATATTGAGAACAGGAAAATGATCGGTGAGATTTGGCATGAATTATATGGAGATACGCTTATTACAAATAGCAAAAATGAGTTTGATGAATGTGTACGAAGAGGACAACAAAAAGTAAAACTTCTTTCTCAATACACCTATGATTGTATGGCTAAAGCCGAGATACCTACTGCTTCAAGGTTTCTGCTGGATATAAGCAAAAGTTCTCCTTCTATTCGTGTGGGTGCTGAGCGTCTTGATGAAGCTGATTTACTTGGATCATTGATAGATCTTGCGGCTGATTCGCAGGCAGAGAGTGCTGATATTATTAAGACTCCTCAGGGGGATTTCTTGCGTATTACTTTTGAGGCCTCTCTTCAATCTATAGGCGATTTATCAACAGGGCGCGGACGTATAGCCGCTCTTGTGCTCTCAACCGGAGCCTATGTTGCACATGAAAGATCTTTAGAATATAAAGCATATTCACATGGCCCAGAAGGGTATACCGAGATTGCATTCAAAGTGCATGGCCAAGATGTATCACCACGTTTATTTCCACCGACTGAAGTTGCAGAATTTAAAACAGGGCCAAATACTACGGCACTTTTCTTTAAGATTAATGATGACACTGAGACGTTTCGCCATTCTTTTGCCCCTCTGTTGACTACGGAAAAATCATTACAACTTATTGATCGCTTTTCAAAGAAAAAAAGTACCTTGGGTATGGTCAAAGCGCGCTTTGGTGCATTAAAAGATAAGCTCACAAAACCAGCTCAGCCAAAAGTTTTAAAAAGTATCGTTGGGGTTAATAAATATCCTGAAGAACACACACATGTTAATTTGCCCGATGGCTATTTTACGAAACATATTCTCGCTGATTTAGACGTCGATGAGCACTCAAATAGTCTCGTTTGGGTAGCTGCGGATAATTTGGCAAAGGTAGAGGTGCCACAGCTACAACGTGGAGATCAGACGACCAATCGAAGGCATGAACTACCACTCTACTACGGTGGAATGGAAACTCCCTTAGATGTTGGAGTAGGTGAGGTACCTCATTTATACACTACGCTCGATGGTGCTCCTGTGGCTTTTTATAGAAACAAACATACGGGTACTTGGTACGCCCAAGGCAACACTCCTGGACTCATATATTTTACGCGACCTACGACTCCTGAAGAAGAATCCCAGTATCGCTGTATTACGCCTAAACGAAGTGAGGTTAAAGATATATTAGGTGAAAATTTGCATAGATTAAGAGGCGAAAATGGTTATGCTATACAGAACTTTATCCGTGAAAACAAAGACCTTGGCGATGTTCATTTGAAAGTTCAAAGCGCACTGAAGTTTTGGAGTAACTTATATACCTACGATAATACGTTTGTAGATGATGAAC